>CAIVKT010000374.1 GCA_903906615.1 uncultured Bacteroidota bacterium
AAAATGCTTCGGTCTTAGGCATGCCCTCAAAAGCCACATCTGTGCCTGCTACCGGCACACCTTTCGCAAAAGCCTCTATCACCTTACCCTTTACCCCTGCGCCCGATAGCAGGGGCACTATGGCTATCCTTGCACGGGTATAGAGTTCGTTCAGCTCATCTACAGGCACATCGGGCAGTACTGTCAGTAGCTTGTACTTCTTTTTGTACTCCGTTATAAAGTCCGGCATCTTAGAGCCTGCAATGGTCAGCGGTATGCCCTGTTCGTACAGCGGTGCATATACTTCGTCAAGAAACCATTGCATTGCATCCCTGTTGGGCGGATGGTTAAAGCCACCTACAAAAAAGAGGCCCTCGCGCGCTTCAAATGATGGCTCACCCTTTGCCACATCAAAGAAATAAGGCGGCACATAGTGTAATGGCTTTTTGATGTACCTGCGCAGGTACTCCAGCTCGTCATAGCCGCACACCAGCGAGTTATCGGCATGGCGGTACATATAGTCCTCTGTTTCCTTTAGCCGGGCTGCCTGCTTCTTTAGCTGGTCATTATTCTGCACCTCAGCCTCCTTTTCCACGCGCAGGTAGCCCAGGTCGTGCCCGTAATAAATGATGTTGCCCTTATAATGGTTCTTTCTCAAAAAAGTGATGATGGGTGTACACACCGATGAACGGCTCAGCAGTATCGCATCCAGCTGCGCCATATGCTTGCGCAGGTATCTCCGCCAGCCCTTCGTTGCAAAATTGAACTGGCTGCCATACAGCACCTCTACTCCTTTCAGCTGAAACGTCTTTTCGTAGTGCTTGCCCGTATTGGAGTTCTCCCCAAGAAACTTCACGCTGCAGTCCAGGGCCAGCATAGTGTCTATGAAGTTGGTTATTGTCCTCGATCCCGCATCCTTCTCTATTTGCGGCAGGTAGTGGTCTATTACCAGCACATGCTTCTTCCCTCCCGATCTGTCTCTTTCTGTATATATTCTTTCCCTGTACTTCGGTTTGTGGCTCAATTCTTTAGCCCACTTATCCTTGAGCTTTTGCGCATTCACTACCTGGTACTGCTTCACCCCTGTATCCAGGTCGCGGCCATGCGATACGCCTTCAAAATGCACTACCATTGAGAAAGGTGTATACCGCACTTTGCGTCCTTTGTCCCTCACCTTAAAACATAGATCTGAGTCTTCGCAGTATGCAGGCAGGTAGCGTTCATCAAATCCGCCCACATCGCGCCACAGCTTGGCATCTATCATTACAGATGCACCCGATATATAGTCAGCCTCCTTGACATAATTGTATTGCGGTTTCAGCGGGCTGTCGCCATTGCCATAGTTAATGGCCCTGCCGTCCTGCCATATCACCCCGCCTGCTTCCTGCAATGAGCCATCGGGGTACAGCAGTTTGGAGCCTGCAAGGCCGGTTTCCGGGTATAACTCAAATATTCGCAGCAATTCCTCAAGCCATCCCTTCTGCACCTGTGTGTCATTGTTCAAAAACACAATATACTTGCCCCGTGCATGTGTGGCAGCATGGTTGCAGTTCCTTAGAAAACCAAGATTGGTATCATTGTGCAGGTACACAATGTTTTGAAAATTCTCCCTGACAATACCGGTATCCTCTGCCGAGTGATCATCGGCAACAATGATCTCGTAATCCTTGAAGTCATTGTTTTCAAGTACCGAACAGATACAGTTATACGTATAATCCACCTGATCATACATCGGTATAATAATGCTCACCAGCGGATGGGGATTATCCGGCAGTGCTACCTTTGCATTTCTATCATACTCTTTTATACATAACTGCTGGGCTTCAAATATATCCTCTGCCCCTGCCAGGTCTTCCTCGTACAAATGCGACCGCTTGTGCAACAAGCTCCTTACCCCTGTAATTACACCTTTATCTTTTACTTCCGCCGAGAGGTCTTTCAATACCCTTCTCTTATCCTTACTCTTTGCGAACCGTAAAATATAATTGATATAGTTTCCTGCC
>CAIVKT010000375.1 GCA_903906615.1 uncultured Bacteroidota bacterium
CTCCTTACAGCCCTTTCAGCAGGTGATGATACCTATTACCGATACGCTCTTTTTTCATAGTACATTCCAGTTTCGGTTTGTCAACATGGCTGCCTTGTATTGGGCTGATGCTGTGTGGAACGTGGATTATATAAGGTTAGACAAGAACCGAAGCGCGGGTGATACAACGGTTGGCGATGTAGCTTTTACCACCAACCCATCGTTCCTGCTCAATGACTATACTTCTATGCCATACCCACAGTTTTTGGCAAATACCGCAGGAGAGATCACATCTCAGGTAACAGATAACATAGCCAATGATACGTCATTGTTCCAAACGGTAAACTATAACTTCGGGGTAACGGATGCCGGCTCCGGGCTTTCGCTGGCAAGCGCTATACCTACTGCTTTGACCATGCCAGGCTATCAAACACAGAATGTTTCGGAACCATTGATCATTGCTTCTTTCCCTACTTACCCAGCAGGTACATCTGTCGTTTTTCAGACACAGTTCTACCTCGAAAGCACTTCTTCCACGGGAGGTACTGCAAATGACACTATTGTGGGCAAGCAGGTATTTGATAACTACCTTGCCTATGATGATGGTACGGCGGAGAAAAGCTACTACCTCAACCTGTTTACCACGCTGCCCGGTAAGATTGCTATTGAGTATCACCTCAACCGGCCCGATACGCTACAGGGTGTTGCGATATATTTTGGCAGGCAGATACCCTTTGCCTCCAGTAAGTTCTTTTATGTGTATGTGTACACATCGCTCCAGGGAGTGAACGGTGCGCGCGCTGATGTGGTCATAGACTCGATAGAAGATGCTATACCGGGATATGCTGATAGTGTCAATCACTTCTGGTATTATACCTTTCCTCAACCGCTTGTTATGCCCGCAGGCACCTTTTATATGGGTACGTTACAACCTGCCGAAAGCGGTAGCGACAGCCTGTATATAGGGCTTGATGTGAACCGGGTGGGTAGCAATCATGCTTATTACAATGTATTTGGTACCTGGCAGACATCGCTCATCAGCGGGGCATTGATGATACGACCCTTGCTCGGCCATGCGGTGCAGCCAACATCTGTAGCAGATATAGATAAGGCCGCGGATGACTGGAATCTTTCACCAAATCCGGCTACAGATAGAGTGCAATTCAATATAGGTACTACTACTCAGCGGCTATATCACATTACTGATGTTGCAGGGCGCAATATGCTTACCGGCACTATTACCAACGGTAATTCGGTTGATGTATCGCAGTTGGCGCCGGGCATGTACTTTGTGACGCTGGGCAATGACGGTACACGCTCCTCCACTAAAAAACTGATCAAATTGTAAATTAATACAGAGAGAGGTTATTCTTTGAACTCTTTCTATAAATTTGTGTTTAAATGACAACCATTACAGTAGAAGAACTGAAAAAGAGAATGGATGCAGGCGAGCAACTGCATATTATTGATGTGCGCGAACCGGCAGAATATGCCGAGTACAACATTGGCGTAAAGCTCATACCCCTGGGCCAGATCATGAGCATGCAGATAGAGGAAATTGAAGACCTGAAGAATGAAGAACTGATCATTCATTGCCGGTCGGGTGCGCGCAGCGCGCAGGCCTGTATGATGCTGGAACAGGCAGGCTTTACCAATACGGTAAATGTAACCGGTGGTATGGTGGCCTGGCAGCAAATGATGGGGTAGACCTATGGCAGGATTTTTTTTAAGTTTTTTACAGAGTCATTAGTCTATGCACGAAATAGAGCCATATTATAACTGGCGTCACTTGTATAACGCGGAAGAAGATGAAGATTCCCCCTTCTACGGAACGGAGCACAGCGAATTTGAGTTTTCAAACACCGTGTACAATTACTACATACACCCACAGTGGGATGAGTTCGGGTCGAAGACATTGTACCTGAAAGTATTGTTCGTGGATTACGAGCTGAACTATGCGATTATAGAGCTGATAGGCGAGTGGAATGATGCGGTGGAAAACGACATCATGCAGCTCAAGCGCGATGTGATCGATATAATGATCGGGCAAAAGATATTCAAGTACATACTGATCACTGAGAATGTGCTGAATTTCCACAGCAGCGATACCGACTATTACGAAGAATGGATAGAAGATGTAAAGGATGATGGCGGATGGATCGTAGCCTTGAATATGCCCGAGGCCACACAATACGACTTTCACCATTCGCATATAGACTACTACATAAAATTCATGGACAGCCCCAACTGGCGTACCTACCAGCCGCAAGACCTGTACCAGTCTATAGACAACCAGATGCTGAGGTTGCTGGACTAAGGGGCATTACATGCCGGATAGCTTCCGCATATTGTTTACGCCGCCTTTCTTTGACTTGTTTACAGAAGCCTTTACGTTTGCCCCGTTCTTAGAAGTTTGCTGTCCC
>CAIVKT010000376.1 GCA_903906615.1 uncultured Bacteroidota bacterium
GTGCTTCAGCAGCATTGTCTTCGGCATCAACTTCTGCCTGGGCTTCTGCAACCTGTGCGCGGGCTATGTTCTTTTCTTCTACTTTACGTACTGATTCACGCATTGCTTCGTGACGCTTGTCGCTCTTGTGCTTGCGGTGGGTTTCTTCACGCTTGGCAACCAGCTCTTCATGCTCGCCATTCCATTTTTCGAATTTCTCCATTGCTGTAGTTTCGTCAAACAGGCCGAGGGATACACCACGCATCAGGTGTTTCAGGAACAATACGCCCTTGAAGGATAAGATACGGCGGCACGTGTTGGTAGGCTGTGCGCCCTTGTCGAGCCAGTGCAGTGAGCGCTCGCGGCTGATGCGAACGGTTGCAGGCACGGTCAATGGGTTGTAAGTACCTAATTTTTCAATGAATTTACCATCGCGGGGGGCAGTAGTTGTAGCCACAACGATGAAGTAGAATGGGCGCTTTTTAGACCCATGTCTCTGGAGACGGATTTTTACCGACATAATAATAGAAATTATTTTGCGTTAAACAATAAAAAAATTTCGGATGGCAAAGATAGTGCAGTTGGATTAAAAGACAAAATTTAAACCCAAAATAAAATATTAATAAAAACCGCACATTGATCAGCGGATCAGCGTCACATTCCCCTGCCTGTGTATGGTGCTGCCGTCATTGGCCACAGCCTCTATTTCGTATACATATACATCATAAGGCTGCGGAGTGCCTTTGTAGTTGCCGTCCCATCCTTTTGACAAATCGCTCGTCTCAAACACTTTATTACCCCAACGGTTGTATATCCTGAAATAGTGCAGCGAGGTGATGCCCCTGTTCAGCAAATTAAGTGTGCCATTCACTTCGCCACCGGGTGTAAACGCATTCGGGATATTGAGCGCAGCAGAGCCGTCTATGTTAATATCTATAGAGTCTGTAACACTGCAACCCCATTCGTTGGACGCATGTACCATGTATCTCGTGCTGAGGCCCGGAGTTGCCAGCGGATTAGATATTCTTGCATCGCTCAGCCCTGCCGTAGGGAACCAGGAGAAATAAGTACAGTTCGTTTGCGGGTCTATCTGATACGACTGGCCGGGATACAATGTTACCGGGCTGTTGCCCAGGAAGATCACCGCATTGGGGTGTACTGTTATCTGCGCAGCAAGCGTATCTAAGCAGCCGTACTGGCTGGTGGCTATAAGCGTATAGCGCTGCGAGGTGATGGCGGTCAGCCATGGCGCGGAGCTCATAGAATCGCTCAGGTACATACCGGGGCTCCAGTGGTACGCTACCCCACCCGTTGGCATCAATTGCACAGAATCGCCTGGGCATATATTGAACACAGAATCCAGGTGCGCAAAACCGGCTGGATGAACAATGATCAATACTGAATCTGCCCCTTTGCAATTATCAGGTGTGGATACTGTGAGTACCATTTCTGTGCTGTCGCCTGCTTTGAATACTACGTACGGAGATGTACTGTCATCAAGGAAGGTGCCGGGGCTCCAGTGATACGCATAGTGCGAATACCATTGCGGGCTTACTGATGCTATGAGGTGTACCGTATCATACTCGCATACCGTGCGGTTGTTACCTATAGATACTATAGGATATGGCTGCACATCTATAAAGAACGATGCAGTCTTTACGGGGCAGCCATCTATGGATATATTTGCAGTGTATTCTGCCGAGGTATCAGGAATGATGAGCGGGCTGGGCGTGGTGGATGCAGACACACCGGCCGTAGGTTCCCATTGCACCGTGGCTGCCGGGTTGATGGTCAGGTACGTCTGCACAGAATGGCCCATACAGATAGCCGTATCCACATTGTGCAGCGTAAAAGTATCGTAGATAATGGTCACATTCACCGTATCGGCAGCCGGGCAACCGCCCACTGTTACTTGTAGCCAGTAAGTACCTGTAGTGGCTACTGTAAGTGAGGATGCTGTACTGAAGTCGCTCCACAAGTACGAAGGGGCGGTATAGCTTACAGAAGAAGACAATGTAACCGGCTCACCGAGGCAATTGAACTGGTCGGGGCCAAGGTCAACGATCGGGAATGGCGATACCAATACATGAATAGAATCAGTGACCGTGCAGCCATTAGTGAGCGTAGTGCCGTTATATACCTGCAGCCAGTAAGTACCCGATGTAGATACATGAATAGAATCGCCGGTAGAAGCATCGCTCCACAAATACTGGCTGCCCGCAGGCTGTATAGAAGATAAGGTGATGGTATTACCAATACAGAACGCAGTATCATTGCCCAGCGATACTACAGGCAGCGGTATATAGTTGATGCGGAAAGTGTCTACAAGCACAGTGCAAAGATTGAGGTTGCGTACCCAATAAGTACCACTTACTCCTGCCGATATAGAAGCAGAAGTGGAACCGGTACTCCATGCGTAACCGGTATAGCCCGGAACACTATTGAGTGTAAGCGGCCCGTTACTGATACACAACGTAGTGTCCATTAAAAGTTCTTTGGTGGTATCCGGTATCTTAATGTCTATATATACGCTGTCTGTTGTCACGCAAATAGGTACAAAAGAGATATCATCCAACACAAA
>CAIVKT010000377.1 GCA_903906615.1 uncultured Bacteroidota bacterium
AATAGCTTTCAGCAAAGTTATTTTATTTGCAAATTCAAAACACATTTGTACCCAGGGTCATTTTAATTTTTATCGTTTGAAGATCAGTGCCATAACCATATTCTTGTTCGTTTTATTCACAGCCTCACTCTCTGCGCAGCAGCAATACGAGCTGAATAGCGGCTGGAAGTGCATTCGCGAAAAGGATATAAAAAAGAATGGCGCGCAAATATCGCAGGCTTCATTCCTGCTCAATGGCTGGATGCCTGCTGTGGTGCCGGGTACGGTGCTTACTTCTCTGCTTGCTAACAAACTCATTCCTGATCCCTTTTATGGGATGAACAATAAGCAGATACCCGATATTTATGATGTGGGTAGCGACCACTACACCTATTGGTTTGTAAAAGACTTTACTGAAAATGCCGTACAGGATGATAAGGTGTGGCTATTGCTTCGTGGTGTGAATTATAGCTACACTGCCTGGCTGAATGGCCGCCTGCTTAATGAACAACCGGACAAGGGTATGTACCTACGACATAGTTTTGATATTACCCCATTCCTCAATAAAGATGGACACAACAGGCTGGCTATTATTGTATATCCGCCCGACCCTGTGGGCAAGCCCAATGGTGGACAGGGTGGCGATGGTATGATAGCTCATAGCATCACCAATCAGTATACAGCTGGGTGGGACTGGATACAACCCGTACACGACCGCAACACCGGTATATGGGATAAGGTGTCCATCAAAAAAACGAAGCAGGTATTTGTAGAGAACACGCACGTGGTAACCCTGGTACCCGGCAGGCGTATGCCTGAGGATGTGCAGAGACCGGCAACCATAAAAGTAACCGCGGAAATAGAAAACACAAGTGATACCGGCACAATAGAAGGCACAGCACAATACGAACTGGAAGGGAAGAAGATAAACGTAAAAGTGCAGTTGGAAGCGCAGACCATGCAGCTTATAGAGTTTCCGCCAATGACGCTGGATAGCCCGAAGCTGTGGTGGCCAAATGGCTATGGTGAGCAGAATTTGTATGACCTCAAATGTCGTTTCCTGGTAAAAGGAAAAACAGTATCGGATGAAGAGCAGGTGCAATTTGGCATACGCCAAATGACAACTGTATGGAACAAAAAAACGAACAGCCGCGAGATCAGGTGCAACGGGCAGAAGATATTTATAAAAGGGGGCAACTGGATCGCATCAGATGAAATGCTGCGCTGCTCGAAAGAACGCTATGATGCCGAGGTGCGTTATCACAGGGATATGAACCTTAACCTCATACGGGTATGGGGCGGCGGCCTTACCGAGCGTCCCGAATTTTATGATGCCTGCGACAAATACGGACTACTGGTGATGCAGGACTTCTGGGTTTCGGGCGACTGCAATGGCCGCTGGGATGACCCTTTGAAAAAGGAAGATACAACTGCACGAAGGAACTACCCTGATGATCATGCGCTGCTACTGGAGTCGCTGGAAGATCAAATAAAGATGCTGCGCAACCACGCCTCGCTGGCTATATGGTGCGGAGGAAACGAGATACGCCCGCCGGCAGATGTGCTGATACCCCTGCGCGACTCCCTGCTGCCGCAGCTTGATGGCACACGCTGCTTCTTTGAATTCTCTAACGACGACAGCATGTCGCTGCATGGCGGCGATGGCCCCTATACCATACAGCCGGATACCTTTTTCTGGTCGCACAGGTCATTCCCTTTCAATTCAGAGATAGGCTCGGTGGGTGTGGGTGATACCGAATCGCTCGCTCGGTTCATTCCTAAGAAAGACTTGGTGCCGCCATACTACGATAAGGCCGCTCATAAATGGATAGTAGACAGCGTATGGCAATACCACAAGTACAGCGGCTACGATTCGGTAATAGAAGCCTATGGCCACCCGAAGGATATAGAAGACTTCACCCGTAAGGCACAACTGGTAAACTACAACCAATACCGTGCGCTGATGGAAGGCGCTACAGCGCATATGTGGGATTGCTACACCGGTATCATAGAGTGGAAAACACAAAACCCATGGACGGCCATGGTGGGGCAGATGTACGATGTGTACCTCGACCCCAATGCCTGCCTCTATGGTACACAAGAAGGCGCAAAGCCAATACATGTGATGTACGACCCTATGCGCAAGACAGTGATGGTAATCAATAGTACTGCTAACGCCACACGCAAAATGAAAATGACCGCTGCCCTATACAATATGCAGGGGAAGGAACAAATGCACAAAGAAATTTTTATGCAGTTGCAATCGAATAATGTGGTTAGTTATTGGCCGTTAAAAAAGGAGGCTGATTCATTGAGTAAAAAGAATGACGCATTCCTTTACCTTACTTTGGCCGATTCGCTAAGCGGTGAGCAGCTGGATGAGAATATATACTGGCTGGCAGATGCCAAAGGGACTTATTCTGGTCTTGCTAATATGCAGAAAGCTAAGATCAAAGTAAGTGATTTTGTCATAGGCGGAGGTATTGCCGAGGTCACGATCAGCAACCCGGTGGGAGGACCTATCTCCTTTTTTAATCACATAACACTGCTTGATGCCAAAACGAGGAAGCGTTTATTACCTTATTTCTGTGATAATAACTATATTTCGGTGCTGCCCGGACAACAGAAAAAGATAAGGCTGACGTATGAGCTACGGAATGGGACGAATGAATATCCTCCCATCATCTCTATAGAAGGATGGAATACAGAAGGTCTGTTAATTGAAAAAGGCAAAATAGAACCATGAGAAAAGCACTATTATTTTTATTAGTTATCGCATCACTTCCTGCCTTCGCGCAGCACGATCCTTATATGGGCATTATACCCGCCCCGGTATCAGTAAAGAAAGCCAGGGGCGATTTTAAGCTTACCTCGGAGACCATTGTGCTGGCCGATTCGCCATCTAACAGGGCTGTGAAATTCTTTGCTGCCTACCTCAAAAAAGCAGGTTTGGGCAACAGTATCACCGACCTCACTATCCTTGATAAGGACCACAGGGATATGAAGAACGCCATCACCCTGTCTGTAAACTTTAAAGGCGACCTGCCCGAAGAAGGCTATGAGCTGAATATAACGCCCGACCACATAACGCTAAATGGTCGCAACGCGGGCTTGTTCTATGGGGTGCAAACCCTCATGCAGCTGATACAAAAAGATGGCAACGGCAATGCGACCATCCCTTGCGGCTATATAAAAGACTATCCACGCTTTAAGTACAGGGGTATGCACCTCGATGTATCCCGCCACTTTTTTGATGTGGATTTTGTGAAGCAATACATAGACCTCATGGCCTCGTACAAGCTCAATAACTTTCACTGGCACCTGACTGACGACCAGGGCTGGCGGATAGAAATAAAGAAGTACCCCAAGCTCACTACCATAGGCAGTATGCGTGCGCAAACCAAGGTAGGCCGCGCAGGTGGCGTTGATTCGGAACTGTACGACAACCAGCCCTATGGTGGGTTTTATACCCAGGACCAGGTGCGGGATATTGTAGACTATGCCACACAGCGTTATGTGAATGTGATACCGGAGATAGAGATGCCCGGCCACTCGGTAGCAGCTATGGCGGCCTACCCCGAGCTGAGTTGTGATCCCACGAAAAAATACAAGGTGCGCGAGACATGGGGCGTAGCCGAAGATGATGTATACTGCCCCACTGAAGAGAATTTTAAATTCCTCACCGATGTGCTGAACGAAGTGATGGACCTCTTCCCCAGCCAGTACATACACATAGGCGGCGATGAAGTACCTAAAGACGCGTGGAAGACATCAGACTTTTGCAAGCAACTGATAGAAGACCGTGGGCTGAAAGATGTGAACGGCCTGCAAAGCTACTTTATAGCCCGTATAGAAAAGTATGTGAACGCGCAGGGGCGCACCATCATAGGCTGGGACGAGATACTGGATGGCGGTTTGGCACCTAATGCCGTGGTGATGAGCTGGCGTGGCGAAACTGGCGGCATCAGCGCGGCGCAGCAGGGCCACGATGTGATCATGACCCCCGGCAGCGGTGGTATGTATTTTGATCATACACAGTTGAAGTCGCCACAGGAGCCGTTATCTATAGGTGGCAATGCACCATTGTCCAAAACATATGCCTACGATCCATTGCCTGCGGCGCTCAGTAAAGACGAGCAAAAGCACATACTGGGTGTGCAGGCCAACCTATGGACTGAATACATGGCCACGCCCGCCAAGGCAGAGTATATGCTGCTGCCCCGTATGCTGGCCCTCGCCGAAGTAGCCTGGACACCGCCGGCCAATAAAGACTTCAATAACTTCTCGCAGGAGCGCATACCGCACCACCTGGCCCGCTTTGATGCCGAGGGTATCAACTACCGCGTACCGCCCGCTATAGGCGCTATGGATACATCCCTCACAGGTGCGAAATTCAAAGTAGTGCTTACCAGCCCGGTAGAAGGCGCAAAGGTTTACTACACTCTCGATGGCTATACCCCCCGCGAAACAGATATGTACTACACCATACCGCTGGATATTGTAGTGCCACCCAAAAACACCATGCACCTCAAAACCATAGTCATTACCCCATCGGGCAAACGGAGTATTGTGACGGATATGAAGATGGAGAATAAGTAATAGTAAACCCATCGAATTTGAATAATAATAGGGCAGCCATGAATGGGCGAAATCCCTCAGCCCGGGGCAACGCCCTGGGTACTCGCGACACTCGCGATACAACGCAACACA
>CAIVKT010000378.1 GCA_903906615.1 uncultured Bacteroidota bacterium
ACCCAGCCTGTTGTATGTACTTGGGCAAAAGGGGGGAATACAGCAAGAAGATCGTGATAGTAGTTTGCCCTTCCAATCGCTCAATCATATAAACAGGACAATTATGCTCACACGCAAGTCATCGGCTATGGCCAAAAGTAAAATGCTCGTATTTATCCCCGTAGCGCTGGTGTGCCTGCTATGCTTCTCCAAAGACACCTTCTCCCAGAGGTTTGAGAAGCACCACAATCTTGTTATTTACAGGGGCAATAAATTTGAGTACGGCGTACCCTACCCCAACGACACAATGACCATGATAGACCCTGTAAATGGTAAAGAGGTAACCAAAATAATACACCATGATCCGATACCATTCAGGATGAATGGCGAGAAAATATACAACTCTGATACAGTCACTGCTGTGCCATTTGCAAAAGACGGCCTGCTGGAAGACCGCATACTCAAAGGCATAGCGGCGGAGCTTGATCAGCTGCCCGATGGCGCATATTCACTCAATATTTCCAATGTAGTTATCGGCAAGCACGGTGAAGTAGCCTATTATCAGAACGATGGTTTTTATGATGCCAATAACTTCACCAGCAAGAATGACCTCATACCTCTGAAGCTCAGAGGCGCCATCAATACCAAGATAGACGAACTGTTTCACAATGCGCCCTATTTTCAGCCGGGCACGGTCAACCAGAAGAATGTTCCGGTGCTCTCTAATGTCTACTTATTTTATTACCTGATAACGGTCAAAGACCATAAGGCAACCGTTACCAAACGGCATTAATGTACCCCAACAAAAAAAGCTGCCTACCGGCAGCTTTTTTTGGTCTTCGCATCATCAATTAGTTCTTCACCGGCAGGTAACTATAATATCTTCCATACTCCAGCATCTGCTCGTAGAAATTATCTGGGTATTGTACCTGTACATCAATTATATCTTTGCCGGCCATTACAGGCACCAGCCTTGGCTGTATAAAGCCGCGGTAGGGCTTTATGTTCAGTTTCGCAAAGCGCTCCAGTATCTCCTTGTGCAGCGTGGGGTCTACCTTTACGCCGTAGTTCTCCACAAGGGCTTTGCCTGCGTTAAAGTCGCCTTCTGATTTTATGCGCTGTATCTCTTTCAACAACTGGCCAAAGAGTTCGCGTAGCTTGCCGTAGTCGTTCACCTGCACATAGGTCTTACCGTTCCTTTTCACCAATGCCACCACATTGTCTTTCATGCCATGCTCGTAGGCCCAGTGTGCCACCACAGCGCGGTTGCGCATATGCGCTTCTTCCAGTTGCTCACCGGGTTTCAGGCGGGTAAGCTGTGTCATCAGGCCATTCATCATATAGCTGTCGTACTCTGCGCGTGCCACATCCATATCCGGCATTACGCCTATGTCTATCAGCTTTTGGTTCATGATGTAATACAGGCCCACCAGGTCGGCACGGGCCTCTTCCAGGCAGCTGGCGTAGTTCTTCAGCGTTTTATCTGTTGTTTCCACACCGGGATTTATCTGTCCCGATGCGTGGCCTATACACTCGTGCATATCCGTATGCAGGTCTCCCGCCAATGCGCCATATTTTTTCAGGCGTTGCAATACCGTATCGTTCGTAGCAAACTCATCCAGCATACCGCTGCCGGCGCTCACCAGGTTATACGAGTGTATGATGTTGCTCAGCGATACCGATTTTGAGCCATATTCCTTGCGTATCCATTCTGCATTCGGCAGGTTGATGCCTATAGGCGTGCTGGGCGCGGCATCACCGCTCTCCACTATTACGGTTATTGCTTTTGCGGTAATGCCCTTTACTGTTTTCTTCTTATGCTCGGCAGCTATAGGCGAGTTGTCCTCAAACCACTGCGCCTGCGCTGCTATGGCCTCTATGCGCTTGGTCTCTTCCATATCCTTCAGCGATACGGTGCTTTCAAAGCTGCCCTTCTTGCCTATTGCATCCAGGTACACTTCTATAAAGCCGTTCACCGCATCTATGCGCGATCCCTTATCATCTGTCCAGGCTATGTTGTAGTCGTCCCATACCTTCAGGTCTCCGGTCACGTAAAAAGCTATCAGCAGGTCCAGCGCTTTTTTCTGCTGCGGGTCTTCTGCCACGCTTGATGCCTTCTCTAACCAGCCCACTATGCGGTCTATAGCGCTGCCATACATGCCACCGCTCTTCCACGTATGCTCCACTATTCGGCCATCCTGCTTCATCAGCTTGCTGTTCAGCCCCCACGATGGCGCGTTGCCCTTCGTGTCAAATTTCGCATAGTAGTCTTCCACTTCTTTCTGCGTCACGCCTTCATAGAAGTTGTTCGATGAGTTGGCTATGTTGTCCACATCAGGCCGCAGGTCTACCACCTTCGGCTCAAAATTCATGTCGTATACAATGGGCTTTATCCTTGCCAGGAAGGCATCTACCGTTTCTCCGCTTTTTAAGGGCAAGTGCGAGAGGTCACTGTTTTTCACCAGCGCGGCAAAATATTCGTAGCTGCATTCCGGCACAAATTTCTCGTTGCTGTAATGGTGGTGATTGCCATTACTGAACCAGAACCTGCCGCAGTACACCTCAAATTTCTTCCACTCGGCCGAGTTCTTATTGCCGTAGTAAGAGCCATATACCGCTTCCAGCGTTTTGCGTATCAATATACCATACTTGCTTTTCTGGTCATAGATGATGTCCCTGCCACACAGCGCTGCCTCGTACAGGTAGTACGATAGCTGCTTCTGTTTCAGGCTCAGGCCCTTAAAGCCCGGCACCTGGTAGCGCAGCATCTGCAGGTCGCCGAAAGATTGCGCCAGTACATTGAAGTTGGCATCGTAGCCATCTGCTGTGGTAGTGGTGTCTGTTGCTTGTATAGGCGCGGGGGCCGCGCTGCTGTGTGTGCCGC
Organism: uncultured Bacteroidota bacterium; assembly: GCA_903906615.1. Taxonomy (GTDB): domain Bacteria; phylum Bacteroidota; class Bacteroidia; order Chitinophagales; family Chitinophagaceae; genus Nemorincola. Next base: position 2,864 of record CAIVKT010000378.1, read on the forward strand.
TGAATAGCTGTGTGCTGATCGCCATAACCGGTATTGCCCATTTCAGGCGTAGATTTTTTCGCATTGGAAAATAATTAGAATAAGCATAAAAATACTGTTTTTCGGCAAAACCAATGCAGTATTAAAATTACGTTTTTGTGCACGGCAGTTATTGTTTACTGCCTTATTTTTGCGCCTGATGAAAAAGACAACCTTTATTTGCGCAGCCATTTCCATTGCGGCCTTCGCGGCCTGCAACAACGCCCCTGCTGATAAAAAAGTAAAGCCAAAACAATTCCCTACACCCGGCACAGTAGTAGCCACTATATCCGCACCTATCAACGACGACCCGCTGAATCATTTCACGTACACGCTGCGTGTTATTGCCGACAGTGACATCAAGTCAGGCACCTACGATGTGGACGTAGATTACGGCCCCAATTTTGCCGAAGGCTTCATGTCTATGCCCAAGGGAGCCGAAGACCTTAAACCCATCATCCGCAAGGGCGATGGCCCTTATACATACATAGTCGGATTCAGGCTGCCCAACGACACCACCTTCTACGATTACTACCAGGTATTCAGCGACAAGTCGCACACCAAGATGGAGTATATCAAAGCTTATACTTTCTAAAACAATTTGGATATTGAAAAGTACAACCCCGGCCCTAAAGGGAGATGCCACGTAATTCTCCTGTTTTCGATATTTTCCCATACTTAATTACGGACTTCTTACTGCTCGCGTCATATGAACCCTCTTTTCTGCGGGAGGGTCGGGGTTCGCTCGTGTATGGCTTACCAAAAAAACACACAATAGCAGCCCACTTTGGTGGTTTCGCGCAGGAAAGCGGGCAACATCTCCGTTTATGGGCGGGGTTGTATCGCGCAGTTCACGCAACACATCTCGCCGTAGGGGCTGGGTTTGCCCTGCCCACCGCCCGCAGGAAAGCAGGCAGCATCTCCGTTTAGATTACGTTGTATCGCGAAGGACAGATAACGCAACCAAGCGTCCCCCGGCATATGATCCCGCTTTTCAGCGGGAGGGTAGGGGTTGTTTCGCGCAGGAAAGCAGGCAACATCTCCCTTTAGGGCAGGGGTTGTCCCACATACAACAAAGCCCCGGAAATCCGGGGCTTTATTGGTTTTATCTGCGGGCTATGTATTACCTGATCAGCGTTACATCACCTTTCTCTTCTATTGTATTGCCACCGCAATCATACTTCAGGTAGTAGAAGTATACACCCATATCCTGTGGCACACCATTGTAGTTACCATCCCATGCTGCATCAGAGCTGTTGGCTGATTCAAATATCGTTTGGCCCCAGCGGTTAGCGATACGGAAGCTATGGAATTTGTGATAGCCTGCGCATATCGGGCGGAACAGGTTGTCCCTCGTAGATCCCGGCGTGAACGCATTAGGGAATACTACCGTACAGCAGGTTTCAGGGTCCAGCTCCAGGCTGCTCGATGCCGAACAACCGAACGGATCGGTAACGGTAAGCGTAATGAAGCTCTGCGTCTGTTCTACCAGGCCATATTGTGTAGAGCTGTTCGTATTGTCGAATGAATGCTCAGGGCCCCATAAGTAAGAATAGTTGTAATTCTTCAGGCTGGCTGAGAACTCCACGCTATCCTCAAGGCATAATGATGTCTTGCCCGGCAGCAGGGTATAGGTGAATGTAGCATCAGGTAACGAATGTACATATACCGAGTCGTATGATGGGGCAGAAGGGCAACCCTGTGTAGTGGTCGTTGTGATCTCCACTACGTGGCGGCCACTATCTATCCACTTGACCAGGTAAGGGCCACCGCTGTTCGAGCTGGCTGCTACTATGCTTATTGCAGGCGAGCTGCCCAGTAATACACCATCCACATACCAGGTATAAGCGTATGTACCTGACGACCTGTCTGATAAGGCGAGCTGCATCGTATCGCCAAGGCATACATCTGCTTTCGTGTACAGGTTCAGGTTAGGTTCAGGTACCACGGTTATGTTCAGGCTGGTATCTGTTGAGCAGAACCCGCTGTCGTCCGTAGCTGTCAGCGTTACTATATTATTCACTTCTGCCGAATCAAATTCAACAACTATTGATGGCTGGTATACATTGGTCGCTGCTACTGTTTTAGCGCCATCAGGCAATGTCCAGTGGAAGCCGGGGGTAGGCGGCAGCACAGGGCCGTTGTAAGACACCGTTACAGAATCAAATTGGCATACCCATGGGCTTCTTGCGCTGATCGTGAACTCCGGTTTGTATATAATGTTGGCAGTGATCTGCACACTATCACTTTCGCAACCATTGAATACCTGGCTCACGAACCATGACTGCGGGCCCGGATCTGCAAATGTATTCGGTGCAGGTACCGGTGGTATGGCGCCGCCGTGCGTATCGTACCAGTTCAGGTGGCTGCCTGCAAAGCTGTCTACAGTATAGTTCATGGTTACTACAGCATCCCTCTGGCAATACTTCACATTCGCTACTACCGGTGGCGCAGGCTGCTGTATGATCGGCACCACATCCAGCGCACTGTCGCTGACACAACCTACTGTTGGCGTTCCTGCATACGTGGAGGTCTCATGCACGTAGAAACTATCAAAAGCAGGGGCCAGTGACGTATTGGGCGTTGGCGCTATAGATGAGCCCGGAGTTACCCCTGGCCCATACCATGTAAGTGCGTCACCCGCGGTGCTTGGCGTAGCGATCACCGGCGCCGGTGTATGGAACTGGCAATACTGCTGGCGCGTGATGACCGGACGGTTAGGCTTCGGATGTATCTTTATCGTTACGGGCGTACGCGGGCTTTCACAACCACTGTCCGACTGGCTTACCCAATAATTATAGGTACCTGCAACATTAATATTAGGCAGTGGCTCTATCAATATAGAATCTCC
>CAIVKT010000379.1 GCA_903906615.1 uncultured Bacteroidota bacterium
AGTGTTTGTGAGCCGCCGGTGAGTACGCCTGTACCTGATGGTGTGCTGGTGAAAGCGCTCATACCCATGGTGTGTGAAGAACCATCGCTCAAAGTAGCAGTAGTAGGAAGAGTTATTGCGTAAGTATAACCTGATGCGCCTGATACGGTGAAGTTAGCAGCAGCAACAGTACCTGTAGTAGCAGGGAGCGTAACACCACCTGTGCTGGTACGAGTGCTTGCAGGAGCAAGGACCACTGTACCGCCTGTAGAAGGAGATACTGCGATGTTACCGAAGTTCATGTTGGTCACCAATGCGATAGTTATCGGGGTGATGATGTTTGCAGATGCCGATGCAGTTGCTGTAGCCTGGGCGAAAGAAGAAGTAGATGATGCACCTACGATGATTGCTGCTGCTACGAGTACTTTAGAGATGATGTTTTTCATTTTGTTTGTTTTTTTGAGTTTGTCCCGATAGCTATCGGGATTGTTTGAGTTTGTTTTTGTTATCGTTGTTTGATAGGTATATAACCAACGACGTGCCAAACTCATAAAACATTGATAATCAAACGATTAAAAATTTGGCACAGTGCCAAAATTCCATGATGTGGAAGAGATTTCTGTAAAACGGAAGGAAAATGCACTTATCTTGCTGATATAAAGATTATTTCTCCTTGCAAATCGAACACTAAATGTTCGATTTGCAAGGATGATAACGGTGAATTCTTGAAAAAGAGATAAAATACCAACTACGTTTCTCCATTAGTAAGAACATTACCGCGCTCTCATTGATGGATATGATGGAGGAGCTGAGGGGGATGGGGTAGTATGAGAAATACCTGCGTTATCACACAATGTGTGGAAGGATTTTCTGTGAAATGGAATGCAATAGACCATATTTTCGGTTACGCTGAGTTCTTTAGCTTATACAGAAGTGCAATCGTTTTAAGGAGTTTTCCCTGATAAAACCTATTTGCTTAACAGGAATGTTAGTATATTGCTTTAAAATAAGTCTATGGCTACACAACAACAGTATAAAGTTATAGAGGACATTTTAAGAAAAATGGAGTGTCCTACTTGTAAGGTATTGCCTGTTGAAGTGGGGGTAAATCAGCATATTTTTTCTCTAACCGTAAATTGCAATCACGATGAATTTTTAGCTGAATTATCGAAAGCTCATTCCGATTATTTTAAAAAGCTACCATTTATTATTTCTTAGTTACTCTATCAGTAATTGCATGAAAAAATCAACTCTCATAATAATTTCATGTTTGTGTTTATGTGCGTGCGAAAACGCACGTACTGGCAAAGTACAATATGTACATGATACAATATTAGTTAGTAGACCTGAGCCGTTGGTAAGTAAAAAATATGTTTTTGCCGTACTGACGGTGGCTAGGGAAAAACCAAGAGACCATTATACTATAGATGACCTTTACGAAAAAGCCCAAGGACATTCTGTATCCAAAACTTTACCGGATACAGTGGGATGTTTATCAGACATAACCATTATTGAAAAAATGACAGATGATGATAGATATATTTTGCTAGATACATTTGAGAAATCTACACGTCGAATTATGCTAATCAATGGTTCAGAAAACATTGTAGTACTAGACCGAACGCCTTTCGTGTATGATTCATATCAAGCAGCAAGTGAAAAATATTACAGCATTAGAAATGGTGTACATAACTCATTAGTAAAATAATCGTAGGTTAAAGATAATGACCTTTAGGATTTAATCTTGAAATGTGCTTTAATTTCAAAACTTACATTATAAATCGTCTCATCCTTTAATACCCATGCCGGTAAGTTACTGGTATCAGCGACAGGAACAAAAGCCAGATTAATCCAGTTTTTATAGGGCTGTAGCTTTACACAGTACTGAAATTCTAAAGGGGCATCTCCTCTATCATGCACATAAACATCAAATATCCATGCGTTATCAATGGGTTGTTGATCAAATACAAACGTTTTAACCAGCCTGCCGATTACAATTTTTTTTCTCATTTTAATGTCGTTTAAATTATTAAAGACCAAGATACTCGATCTTGTTGAGCACCTTTCTCTGCAAAATCAAAAACTCGCCAGTAAAGGAGGTATTACACAAATTAAATGCAATGCACAAAAAAACAGGGCTTGATTACTCAAGCCCTATAAATAGTAAAAAGACAAATAAAAATTACTTGATCACCTCCAGCTCCTTACCTACTTTAATAAACGCATCAATGGCTTTGTCGAGGTGATGGCGGTCGTGGCCGGCGGAGATCTGTACGCGGATGCGGGCCTGTCCCTTGGCTACTACGGGGTAGAAGAAGCCTACCACATAAATACCTTCTTCGAGCATACGGGCGGCAAACTTCTGGGCTACCACTGCATCATACAGCATAAGGGGTGCTATGGCGTGTGTGCCGGGCTTTATATCGAAGCCGGCATCGGTCATGCGCTTGCGGTAGTAGGTAGTGTTCTCTTCAAGCTTGTCGCGCAGGGCGGTGGTTTCGCTCAGCATGTCCAGCACGGCTATAGATGCACCTACTATGGATGGCGCCAGTGAGTTGGAGAATAGGTATGGGCGGCTGCGCTGGCGCAGCATTTCTATAATTTCTTTTTTGCCGCTGGTAAAGCCGCCACAGGCGCCACCGAGCGCCTTGCCCAGTGTGCCGGTAATAATATCTATACGGCCCATAACACCACACAGCTCATGCACGCCACGGCCGGTAGCGCCCATAAAGCCCGATGAATGGCTTTCGTCTATCATCACCAGTGCATCGTATTTATCGGCCAGGTCGCATATTTTATCCAGTTGGGCTATAGTGCCGTCCATGGAGAATACAGAATCGGTAACTATTATGCGGGTACGCGCATCGGCATTGGCCTGCAGTTGCGCTTCGAGGTCAGCCATATCATTGTGCTTGTAGCGGCCACGGCGGGCTTTGCACAGGCGCACACCATCTATGATAGAGGCATGGTTCAGCTCATCAGATATGATCGCATCTTCCTCACCCAGCAGTGGCTCGAACACACCGCCGTTGGCATCGAAGCAGGCAACGTACAGTATGGTATCGTCTGTACCCAGGAATTTGGCCAGCTTGGCCTCCAGCTCTTTGTGTATGTCCTGTGTACCGCAGATGAAGCGCACCGAGCTCATACCATAGCCGCGGCTATCGAGTGTGCGGTGGGCTGCTTCCAGCACCTTGGGGTGCGAGGACAGGCCGAGGTAGTTGTTGGCGCAGAAGTTGAGCACCGTACGGCCATTGACCGTTATCTCTGCTCCCTGCGGCGATTCGATGATGCGCTCCTGCTTGAATAAGCCTGCGTCTTTAATGTCCTGCAATTCTTTTTGCAGGCGCGTATAGAATGAAGGACTGGACATGTATCTGTAATTTGAAACAAAAATAAGCTGTGGCCTTATTACTTGGTAAATGTGGCCACACAATTATCGGTATTGCCTGCGGGGTTCAATGCAGTATAGGTGATGGTGAGTGTATTGGCAGTGTAAGTGCCTGCACCCGTCACATACACACCATTGCCTATATTCTGGTTGTAGATGTACACCGAATCGCTGTTGCAATTGAAGGTTACATTGGCCACGGCATGTGTGCCATAGCCGCCAAAGTTGCTGAGCGCCAGTATGCCATAACCCGTAGTGGTAGCAGTAGCGCCATATACGTAGTTGGTAGTGCAGGCATTGCTGCCATTGAGGTTGCCGGCAAACAGGTCGCTGCAATTGGGTGGTATCACGTTCACGTTAAAGTTGTACACGTGAGGCACCTGTGTGCTGGTATATGCAGTAATGGTAACAGGGTACACGCCTTCGGCCACGCCATTGGTAGTGAACACAAAGTTCTCGGTATAAGTAGGGTTGCCCGAAAAGCTGTTTGGCGAAACAGCTATAGAAGAAGGCAGGCCGGCAATAACGAGGCGCACAGAATCGCCCTGGTAGCCGGAGAGGAATTTTACCAGCACAGGCATGGTATAAGTACCGGTACTTGGTATGTATATATCCTGTATGGTGCTGTCGTAGGTATCGTTAGATACATTGTACTCCAGGTTCATTTTCAACTGCTTTTGGCACGAAGCCATTAACGCGCTTATAGCCAGCAACAAAACAATTACTTTCTTCATATAACTGATTTAAAGTGGAAAGATACATTCATAACATTAAAAATCATAGCCATTTTACTTTTTCGGCCAATGGCGTGTTCCTTACACCGTCTTTGGCAGGCTCATCGGTATAGCCAAGGTACAGCAGACCGAGGATAATATCATCGGCGCCCAAGTGCAGGTGATCTTTGAGAGCGGGGTTGTTCGTCATGCCGCCGGTACTCCAGAAAGTGGCTATACCGAGGGCGGTAGCGCCCAGCAATATATTCTGCACCGCAGCCGATGCGGCAGCTATTTCTTCCAGTTGCGGTATCTTGGGGTTGGCACCGCGCTTCATCACAGCTATTATAAGATGAGAGGCGAGGTCTACATTGTGCAGCAGCTTCTCAAAAGTGGCTTCCTGCCTTTTGTCTTCGGCGGTGTGCTGCCAGTAGAGGTCGGCATGGGTTTTGCCAAATTGTTTCAGCGCATCGCCGCCATATACAAAGAAGTACCACGGCTCGGTGCGGCCATGGGTAGGAGCCCAGTCGGCCAGCGCCAGCAGTTGGTTCACCGTTTCATCGGGCACTTGTTTGCCGTTCATCTTTGCCCAGCCTATAGAGCGCCTGTTCTTTATTGTCTTTTCTACCTGTAAAAACTGATCGTTGTTGTGCATAGCGGGAGCAAATATAAGTACAACACAGGTAAGTGTATGGCAAAACCGGCATGTTTATTCGCTAAGGTCTATACCCGAGATCGGCTTGCGGTACTTTTTCATTTCTTTATATGGTATGACGCTCCATTCGGGATTGCGGCACGGGCCTGCCACGTGCGGAAAATCCGGTGATATATACAGCCCGGTATCGGTGAGGAACCAGGGTGCAAACTCCCATACATCCGGGGTATTGTAATTGCAGGAAGTATCATCTTCCTGGG
>CAIVKT010000380.1 GCA_903906615.1 uncultured Bacteroidota bacterium
ATGACCCTGATGACCTTCAGCAGCCAGTATGTAAACAGCAGCTATAGCGCCAACAACCCTACCGGTGAAACCTCTACCTTCAAAGGATTGCATAATTACGATGTAGGCACAGGCATCAGCCTCAACAGCTCGCTTGACCGCAACAGCAGGTTCAATTATTACATAGGCGCTGCTGTGTACCATGTCAATAGCCCCAGGGAATCTTTTTCAGGTATAGGCGCGAGCACCAACCTGCCGATGAAGTGGGAATTCAACGGGGGCATACACTTGCCCATAAGCGATAATTTCAGCTTCACGGTACAGGCCAATTACAGCGTACAGCAGCCTTACCAGGAGTTTATATTTGGCGGCCTGTTCACCTGGCGGCCGGTGCCGGTAGGTATGCCCAACATCTTCGCGTTTACCTTCGGACTGCAGGCACGTTACCAGGATGCCATCATCCCTACCTTCAAGATCGATTATAAGAACACTGCCATTGGTTTCTCTTACGACATCAACAACTCTTCCCTCGGTTCATCCGCAGGTACGGGTACAGGTGCATCAGAGATCACCTTGTATGTAAGAGGCAAGTACAATCATAAAAAGAACCCCAACGACCCGTTGATGTGCCCAAGGTTTGAAGACGATCCAAACCCTGGCAACACCTTCCGTTAATACATTTCTCCGCATAGGAGTACAGATAAAAGCGCCTTTGTGGCGCTTTTATCATTTACTACAGGGGTGATATATAATGAGGGAAAGCCCCCTTCAGGGGGTTGGGGGGCTTAACCTAATAGCCTACCTTTGCACACTATTTAAATACGAAGAATGTCTGAAATAAAACCTTTCCTTAGACTGAGCGGATTGGAGCCGCTGGTGGTGCGGCCCGAGACGAATTTTGTGAATGTAGGCGAGCGCACTAATGTTACCGGTTCCAAGAAATTCGCACGTCTCATCAGGGAGAATAAATACGAGGAAGCCCTTTCGGTGGCCCGCCAGCAGGTAGAGAGCGGCGCTCAGATACTCGACATCAATATGGACGATGCCCTGCTGGATGGCGTATTGGCCATGACCATCTTTGTGAACCTGCTGCAAGCCGAGCCTGATATAGCCCGAATACCCATCATGCTCGACTCTTCTAAGTTCGCGATAATAGAAGCGGGCCTGAAGTGCATACAGGGTAAGTGTATCGTCAACTCCATATCTATGAAGGAAGGGGAGGAGAAATTCATAGAGCAGGCCGAGATATGCCGCAGCTACGGCGCATCGGTGATCGTAATGGCATTTGATGAAGTAGGACAGGCAGACAGCCTGCAACGCAAAGTAGACATATGCCAGCGTGCCTACAAGATACTTACAGAGCAGGTGGGCTTTGCACCACAGGATATAATTTTTGACTCTAACATATTTGCGATAGCCACCGGCATCGAAGAGCATAATAATTACGGTGTGGACTTTATAGAAGCTACACGCATCATCAAGCAGCGTATGCCACTCACTAAAGTCAGCGGTGGTGTGAGCAATGTGTCCTTCTCTTTCCGGGGCAATGATGTGGTGCGCGAGGCCATGCACAGCGTATTCCTGTACCATGCCATAAGCGCGGGTATGG
>CAIVKT010000381.1 GCA_903906615.1 uncultured Bacteroidota bacterium
ATTAACTTCTAAAAATTAGTTGCTACATGCTATTTTGGCATAACAAAATACTTGGTTCAGTTAACCCGATAGTCATTAAAGGAATAGTTTTTTCATTTGAAAAATGGTTTTAAAATGTGATAAAATATTTTTGATAATATAAATCTAAACCCTTAATTTTAATATTCAAAAAAAAAACATTCGTAATTTGTAAAATAAATTCATGCAAAAGCTTCCACTCTACCTCTCTGCCATTATTTACATATGTTGCATATCAATGCCCTGTAAGGGACAAATAATCACTACAATTGCCGGCAGCCCTACTGCGGGTTATAGCGGTGATGGGGCGGCCGCAACTGCAGCGCTGTTACGTGAGCCAGATGGCCTGAATGTCGATAGTTCAGGTAAATTATATATAGCTGACTATGGTAACCATTGTGTGCGTAGGATTGACGCTACAGGAATAATAACAACTATTGCAGGTACAGGTACGGCAGGATATACAGCAGACGGCGTGCCGGCAACTACTTCTGAACTTAATAGGCCAGATGGAGTGGCTATTGACCTTGCGGGGAATGTGTATATATACGAGGCGCATAACTACCGGGTAAGAAAAATAGACCTTTCAGGCATTATTAGTACAGTGGCGGGTACAGGAACTGGAGGGTACACCGGGGATGGCGGCGCAGCTACAGCAGCAGAAATATACACAGATCCTGGCTGTGTAGATAAATTTGGAAACATTTATATTGCAGATGTAGTAACAAACCGCTTACGTATGATCAATGCAGGCACAGGAATCATCAGTACAATTGCCGGGGATGGAACAACGGCATATGCAGGAGATGGTTTACCGGCAACAGCAGCAGAGTTAAATAGCCCAGATGATATAGCTAGCGATAATTCCGGGAACTTATATATTGTTACTTCTAATGATGGGCGTATACGTAAAATAGATAGTGATGGAATAATTACAACTATTGCAGGTACAGGTGGACATGGAAGCACAGGGGATGGTGGACCCGCGACAATTGCAACATTTGACCAGCCAGCGTATGCAGTTATTGACAGTATTGGCAATATTTATGTCGCAGACCAAAGCAGCAATAATGTTAGAAAGATAGACAGGACGGGTATTATTAATCTGTTAGCAGGTAGTGGGACAAGGGGCTATACAGGAGATGGAGGACCGGCCACAGCGGCTGAACTTAGTGCGCCTATTGGTACAGCAGTAAACATTTATGGTGATGTGTATATTTCTGATTTCAATAATAATTGCGTTCGTAAGATCAGCTATAATAATAACTTGCCATCAATAAGACGTGGCCGTAACCTGGCGCTTATTGTATGCACTAATGATACGGCATCTATAGATTCGCTGCTGCCCATAACCGATGCAGATGCAGGGCAAACAGAGACATGGACGCTTACTGTGGCCCCGCGACACGGCACTGCCAATGCAGGCTATACTGCTACCAGTACCGGCAGTACCGTTGCCACTACCGGCCTGTGGTATGCCCCTGCGGCGGGCTATACCGGCAACGACACCTTTAGTGTGCGTATAGACGATGGCTACTCGGTATACACAACCACCATCTATGCAAGCATACCCAACTGCTCGCTAGGTGCAGTCAATACCCTGCAGCCCTCAGATGCTGTAAAGGTGTTCCCCAATCCTAATGAAGGCACCTTCACTATACAACCATCTTCTATTGGCATTCCTACGAAAATAGTTATCACCAATGCAGTTGGTAGTGTGGTAAAAGAAATGACCATCACTAAAGCCACAGATATAAAACTGAATGTGCCAGCGGGTGTGTATACAGTATCTGCTACTGCCAATGGAAACAAGCAGGCGGTAAAGATGGCGGTAGAGTAGGGCTTCTATTACTGCTTTTTCAGCACGGCTATTGTGAGGCGGCTCACACATACCAGCTTTTCTTTTTCGTCGCGTATCCGTATGTCCCATACGTGGGTGGTTGCGCCCAGGTGCAGCGGCTCGGCGGTGGCTGTGACTATACCTTCTTTTTTGCCCCGCAGGTGGTTGCAGTTGATCTCTATACCTACGCATATTTGTTTTTCGGTATCTATACTCATCCACGAGGCCACGCTGCCTATAGTTTCTGCTAATGCGGCAGATGCGCCGCCATGCAGCAAACCATATGGCTGATGTGTTCGTATATTAACCGGCATGGTCGCTTTCAGGTGGCCTATACCTATTTCTACGAACTCAATTCCCAACGTGGCGGCCATGGTATCCTTTGATAGTTCATTAAGCTGTTGTAGGGTGGCATGATTTTTCCATATTATATTTGACATAGTTTACTGGAATTTATTTGTTAAAAATATAGGTAAAGGGAATTATAAAATTATTAAGCAATAATATTAAGTTTGTGGTAGTTTTAAATTTGTTTCACAAGTTTACGAGTGTAATTAGCGTGTAATATATGCAAACAATTCTGATCGCAGGTGCAGGCAAGTCTTCAATATATCTTATAGAGTATATCCTTACTCATGCCCAGCGCAATAAGTGGAAGGTGATCGTAGCTGATGGTGATGCTGCTGCAATAAAAGAAAAGACCGGCGGCAATAAACATGCCGAAGCAGCAGTAATAGATATAACCGATGCCACAGCGCGCGAAGCACTGGTGAAGCGGGCTGATATAGTAGTATCGCTGATGCCGCCACACCTGCACCTCCTGCTTGCCAAAGACTGCCTGAAACATAAGAAGGACCTCATCACTTCTTCCTACATATCGGAAGAGATGAAGGCCATGAGCCAGGAAGTAAAAGATGCAGGCCTGATGTTCATGTGCGAGATGGGACTGGACCCCGGCATTGATCACATGACGGCCAATAAGATCATACACAGCATACACCGCGCAGCAGGTATTATCACCAGCTTTAAGTCTTACTGCGGCGGCCTCATAGCCCCGGAGAGCGATAACAATCCGTGGCACTACAAGTTTACCTGGAACCCTAAGAACGTCATCAGCGCAGGCGC
>CAIVKT010000382.1 GCA_903906615.1 uncultured Bacteroidota bacterium
GCCCTTCATGGGTTAGCGATTTTAAAATTGATACAATGTCTAAGATCAAAATAACACAGGTAAAAAGCGGTATAGACCGTATGGCACGCCAGAAGCGCACGCTTATAGCGTTGGGCCTGCGCAAAATGATGCACTCTGTAGAAGTGGAAGCAACACCACAGATACTCGGCATGGTTCAGGCGGTACACCACCTCGTGAAAGTAGAAGAAGTAAAGTAAATAAATACAATGCCGCCGAAAGGTGGGCGCGGCGAGTGGTGAGCTTGCCGAACCATTAGTTAACCAATTTGCGAGCGGTTACAAATTCCGCGCAAGTTCAAAAATTGTAAATAATGCAACTGCACAATCTGAAACCTGCTGAAGGTTCAACAAAGAAAGGAAAACGTATTGGCCGTGGAGAAGGTAGCGGTCATGGTGGAACAGCAACCAAGGGTAACAAGGGACAACAGGCACGTACCGGTTACCAGTCTAAAAGAGGCCATGAAGGCGGTCAGATGCCACTTCAGCGCCGTATGCCTAAGCGTGGATTTATCAATCCATTCCGTGTTGACTACAAAGTATTCAACCTCGGCCAGTTGGATTTCCTCATCGAAAAATACAATTTAACCGAATTCACTCCTGATATCCTTTACATCAACGGCCTCATCAACAGGACCGATATTGTGAAGATACTCGGCAATGGTGAGCTTAAGTCTAAGATACCTTTCAAGGTGAATGCGGCAAGCGCAAAAGCCAAGGAAGCGATCGTAGCCGCTGGCGCTTCCATAGAGATACTCTAAGATAACAAGACGCATTTGGAAAAATGCGTCTTTTATCGTTTATTCGCATTTCATTCTTGATCAACAACTCCTTTTGTGAAGAAATTTATTGATAAGCTAAAAAATATCTGGAGCATAGACGAGCTGCGCAAGCGCATCATGTACACGATCATACTTGTTTTTGTATATCGTGTCGGATGTTACATCGCCCTCCCTGGTATAAATCCATCCAAGCTGGCCGACACTAATGGTCCCGGCGGTTTACTCGGTATCCTCAACATGTTTGCGGGTGGTGCGTTCAGTCGTGCTTCCATATTCGCGTTGGGTGTAATGCCTTACATCTCTGCTTCTATCTTTATGCAGCTTGCCGGCATCGTGGTGCCTCAGGTAGCCAAAATGCAGAAGGAAGACAGTGGTCGCCGTAAGATTAACCAATACACACGCTACCTCACGGTTATCGTTACTGCTTTCCAGGCAAGCGCTTATGTGGCTTACCTGCATTCCCCTTCTTACCAGAATGCTTTGTCGCCCGACTATAGCCCGTTCATGTTCACGCTTACTACTGTTATGACGCTTACAGCAGGCACCCTGTTTGTAATGTGGATGGGCGAAAAGATCACCGACCGAGGTGTGGGCAATGGTACATCACTCATCATCATGGTGGGTATCCTCGCGCGTTTCCCCAATGCTTTTGTACAGGAATTCACGGCCAAGAATGTAAGCGGTGGTGGTGGCCTGCTCATATTGCTGGTGGAAATAGCCATACTCATTGCTGTTATCGTGGGCCTTATACTGCTCACACAGGGTGTGCGCAAGATACCGCTGAACTATGCGCGCCGTATCATAGGCAGCAGCAACGCGGCTAAGGAAGTAAGCGGCTCACGCGACTTCATACCGTTGAAAGTGAACTCTGCAGGCGTTATGCCGATCATCTTTGCCCAGGCTATGATGTTCATCCCTACTATCTTCACGGGCTTTGCTACCAACGAAAAGGCTGCCGGCTTTGTACATGCGCTGTCTGATAACAAATCGCTGTGGTACAACCTCATCTATGCTATACTGGTGATCGCGTTCACTTACTTCTACACGGCCCTTATCTTCAACCCGACAGAAATGGCGGATAACCTGAAACGTAACAACAGCTTTATACCAGGCGTGAAACCAGGTGACGATACGGCTAACTACATTGCTACTATCATGGACCGTATCACATTACCAGGCGCAGTATTCTTAGCAGTAGCAGGCATCATGCCGGGCATCGCTCAGCTGCTCCACGTTACCAGCGGTTTCGCTTCGTTCTTCGGTGGTACTTCAATGCTGATAGGTGTGGGTGTTATACTTGATACCCTGCAGCAAGTGGAAAGCTACCTGCTGATGAACCACTACGATGGCCTGATGAAGACCGGGCGCATAGCAGGCCGTACAACGCCTCCTACAGCTACCACTACACGCGGCGTATCTGCTTAATAACTTCTTTATTTTTATGACCTGCCTGCTCACCGCAGGCTGGTTTTTTTTATCTTTGTACAATGATACA
>CAIVKT010000383.1 GCA_903906615.1 uncultured Bacteroidota bacterium
CAGAAGAGTGATAGCTGATAACAGCAGTACCTGCTGACACACCTGTAACCACACCTGTAGAAGAAATAACGGTAGCTATAGAAGTGGAAGCACTTGTCCAGTAGCCGCCGGAAGTTGCATCTGCTAATGTTGTAGTAGAACCAACGCATACAGAGAGTGTACCTGTAACGGGAAGTACGGATGTAGAGCCGGTAACAGTATCAGTATGATAAACAGAGCAGCCGGTGGTCATGTTGTAGTATATATTGACTACACCTGCTGTAACTCCGGTAACGATGCCTGTAGAGCCTACTGTAGCGATAGATGTGCCGCCGCTGGACCAATAGCCGCCGGTTGTGGCATCAGACAATGTGATCGTAGAACCAACTGCTACTGTACCTGCACCAGTGATAGCCGCAGGAGCAGCATATACTGTGAATGAAGTGGTAACGCTGCTGCTGCCTACTGTATACGTGATGGTAACTGTACCCGCAGACACACCCACAACCGCACCGCCTGATGTTACTGTTGCAATAGCTGTGCTGCTGCTGCTCCAGGTACCACCGCTCGTAGAATCGGTAAGTATGGAATAAGAACCTACACATGTGTGTGTAGTACCCGTGATAGCATGTAATGTTGTAGAGCCTGTAACGGTTACAGAAGTATAAGCGCCGCAGCCCGTAGGCAGTATGTAGTAGACGCCGGTAGTACCTGCGCCAACGCCTGTAATAACACCTGTAGCAGAACCGATGGTAGCGATGGAAGAAACACCATCAGCCCAACGACCGCCTGTAGTGGCATCGGACATTGTTATTGTAGAACCAATAGCAACTGTAGTACTGCCTGTGATAGCGGCAGGAACAGGATTGACTGTAACGGTTGCTGTAGCTGTGCCTGCGGAAGAATGATAACTGATAACAGACGTACCAGGTGATACACCGGTAACCACACCTGTAGAACCAACGGTAGCAATGGAAGTAGAAGCGCTTGTCCAGTAGCCTCCGGAAGTCGCATCAGCTAATGTTGTAGTGGAACCTACGCATACAGAGAGTGTACCTGTGACAGGAAGAACTGAAGACCCACCGGTAACAGTATCGGTATGGGAAACCGCGCAGCCGGTAGTGAGCTCATAATATATATTGACCACGCCCGCTGTAACCCCGGTAACAATTCCTGTAGAGCCTACTGTCGCAATAGAAGTGCTGCCGCTTATCCACCCACCGCCTGTTGTGGCATCGGCAAGAGTTATGGTAGAACCAACTGCTACTGAGCCTGCACCAGTGATAGCCGCAGGAGCAGCATATACTGTGAATGAAGTGGTAACACTGCTGCTGCCTACTGTGTAAGTAATAGTAACCGTACCTGCTGATACACCAACAACTGCGCCGCCTGAGGTAACCGTTGCAATAGACGTGCTGCTGCTGCTCCAGGTACCACCGCTTGTAGAATCGGTAAGTATGGAATAAGAACCCACACACGTGTGCGTAGTGCCTGTGATGCTATGTAATGTTGTGGAACCGGTAACAGTAACCGAGGTATAAGCACCGCAGCCCGTGGGCAATATGTAGTAGACACCGGTAGTGCCTGCGCCAACGCCTGTAACCACACCTGTAGCAGAACCGATGGTAGCAATGGAAGAAACGCCATCAGCCCAGTAACCACCGGAAGTAGCATCAGCCATGGTTATTGTAGATCCAATAGCTACCGTGGTGCTGCCTGTGATAGCCGCAGGCAAGGGATTGACCGTAACCGATGCAACCGCAATGCCGCTTGTAGAGTGAAAGCTTATAGACGCCACCCCGGCCGATACACCCGTGACCACACCTGTAGAACCTACGGTGGCAACAGACGTGGTACTACTGGTCCAGTAGCCGCCGGTTGTAGAATCACTTAATGCGGTGGTAGACCCAACACATACATGCAGCGTACCCGTAACAGGGCCGACTGCAAAAGAGGCCAGGGACAGGAACAACCCGGCAACGAAGAGGAATAAGGTTTTTGTCATACTATAACTTTTAAGTGGTTTATGGAGGCTGCGTACTGAAAAAAATTAATCTGCTTATTTTAACTGAATATAAAAGTAAAGACAGTATTAAAACAGTTTAGGGTTGGGTAAATATAATAATAATTAGTTTAGATTTCACCGATTTACACATATGAAACGCATAAAAACAACTGGTACCAGACTTTGCGTGACCAATACTAACTTACGGTTAAAAAAAAAGCTCCTGCACGATGATCGTACAGGAGCCTTTAAGATTTTGTAAGCGACATTATTAATGTTGCACCATCACTTTGCCATTGTAATTCAAACCTTCCCCTTTTATGGAGATGAGGTAGATACCGCTGTTGAGGTCGTTCACGTTAAGCTGTGATTGGCCTGAGGCAGCGTTGATGTTGATGGTTGATGATAATACTGTGCGGCCTGTAACATCGGTGATGGTAACATCTGCATTGCCGGTGGTTTTGCTTGCCCACTGGATGAAGATATTGCCTGTTGTTGGGTTAGGATAGATATTGAACTCCTGCGCAATTGTTGTGGCTACGGAAGTAGACGTAGGGCTTAATGGCGTGATGGTGCCATAAGTGTTGTGCTGCTTGAAGTTGATACCCGTAACGCTTTCTGCTGATGTGCTGAGCGTGATCACAGATGAAGGCGTAGTATAGAAGCTGTAGTTCTCGGGGTAGATGATGTACGAGCCATTGGCCAGTGCACTGAAAGAATACATACCTGTGCCATCGGTATAGGTGTAGGTGAGTATGTGGCCGCTGGCATCTTTGAGGTAAACGATCATGCCAACTGCAGGTACATCGCCTGATGTGCCACGGCCTGCGCCTGCTGTTACATAGCCGCTGATGAAGCCGGGGCCTGATGGTACTGTGCCATAGACCATAGTGATGTCGAGGGCATCGGCGCCGGTGGTGTGCGTGGCGCTGGCAGCATCGTACCAGTTAGGTGTAGAAGAGCTGTACGTAGGTATGTAGCCGCTGCTGCCTGCTACTGTTCCATCGAGCTTAGCCTTTGTCATATAGCTGCCGGATGAAGGGCTGCTGAATTCATAATAGGGGATACCGGCATCCATGCAGGAGTTAACGGAATCGAGGGAAGTGATACTGCTATCGGATGGATTGAACTGTATGAGCCATACCTGGAAGACATCGGTAGAAACACCACCTGTGTAGGTGATGTGGCCGTATACACGGTTAAAGTTAGGTGTAACACTTGCTGTGCCTGTGCAACCATGTGTATCGGTGCCTGTAACCACGTAGGTCGCCGAAGAAGAAAGGCCGGAGCAAGTAGGAGCGCCACATGCCGTGCAGGAAAGGCCTGTAGCAGGCGACCAGGTGTAAGACGATGCGCCGCCGCCGGTGAGTGTATAGCTGCCGCCACAAGTAGCCTCGGCCGCTGTGGCTGTAACGGTAGTGGTGATCACCGTCATGGTGAGTGACGTGGTGGCGGATGTGGAAGAATAGCAGATAGCAGAGGTGTTCATAATAACACCTACTATATCACCATCAGCTGGTGTATACGTATAAGAAGCGGTTGTAGCAGCTGGTATAGCTACGCCATTAACCGACCATAGATAAGCAGGCGTAGAGCCGCCACCAGTGACAGTAGTAGAGAAAGCAGCAGATGTGCCGGCGCATACTGTAGAGCCGGGGGTTACTGTAATTGCAACAGTGGGTGTAACAACACTGGAAACGATTATGGTAGCAGATCCTGACATGGCGCTGGTGCACCCTGTAGTGGCATTTACGGCTTCGACAACATAAGAACCCGGGAGCGTTTCTAATCCAAGATCAAGCGCTGAACCTGTACCGGCAACAGGGCTGCCTACAGCAGAACCGGAAAGGTATAGCTGGTAGTTGACACCGAAATCTGAATTTGAAAGGCCTATATGCATACCCGAACCACCGGCACAGTATCCGCCACCTCCTGTAACAGTATACACAGAAGGCAATGTGCCAATACTAACCACAGCAGAACCGGCCATATTACTGGTGCAGCCTGTAGCGGGGTTTGTTGCGACTACTGTATATGTACCAGCCATTGTATAGACACCAAAATCCAGTGCAGAGCCAGTGCCTGCAAGTGAAGCGCCAACGGCAGCACCACCAAGATACAACTGGTAATTAACACCGGTAGAAGAACCGGATAATGTGATGTGGACACCTGTACCACCTGGGCAGTATGCGCCACCGCCACCAACAGAATAAACTGTAGGGAGTGGGGATATGGATATTGTTTCGGAGCCGGCCATTGTGCCGGAGCAGGTGGTTGAAGAGCTTGTGGCTTCTACAGTATATGTACCCGGTGTGGTAAACAAACCAAAATCAATTGCAGAGCTGGAACCCGCTACAGAAGCGCCTACAGGTGTGCTGCCATTATATAATTGGTAAGAAGTACCCACAGTACTGAAAGTTAAACCTAAATGCACACCCGATGAGCCGGAGCAATATGCGCCGCCGCCTGTCATGGCATATGCGGTGGGTATTGGCTCTACGGTGACAGTCATAGTGGTAAAGCAACCTGTGCTTGAAGCATAGCTGATCGTAGCCACGCCCGCAGCGACACCGACTGCCACGCCGGTACCCGCCCCTATTGTAACAACAGCAGATGAAGTGCTGCTCCATGTGCCGCCGGTAGTGGCATCTCCAAGTACGTCTGTGCCACCTGCACAGATAGTGCTGCTGCCGGTGATTGCAGCAGGTGTAGCAACAACAGTGACTGTCTTAGCTGCGGAACAGCCTGTAGACAGTGTGTATAGAATATTTGTAACACCGACCGTTATGCCGGTAGCAATACCTGTAGCCGAGCCTATTGTAGCAATACCGGTTATACTGCTGCTCCATACGCCGCCGCCAGAGGCAGCAAGTGTTATAGAACTGCCTAAGCATATGCTGCTGCTGCCGGTGATGGGTGCAGGCGCAGGGTCTACAGTTACAGATATTGTGGCATCTACGCCACTCACATCATATGTAATAACGGCTACACCCGCTATAAAGCCCGTGGCCACGCCACCTGATGTGATGGTGAGCACAGAAGGATCACTGCTGGACCATGTGCCGCCGGGGGTAACATCAGCAAGTGTGATAGTGCCACCCACGCATAAAGCTGTAGGGCCGGTGATAGGCGCTGTGGCAAAGGAGGCAATGGATAGTAGCAATGCCAGGAGGGTGAGGTGAAGTTTTTTCATTTGTTTTGGTTTTATAGGTATTAGATAGTATGTATATTGTGCAAATTAGTAAACTTATTTGATATTAAAACCCCAAACCCCTAAAGGGGCTTCCCTTCATTCTCTGCTCTGCGTTTTACCTCTCCCCGTCCCTCTCCAAAGGAGAGAGTGAGGTGGAGTGGGTTGCCTGTACTACGCGAGTGCCACCACCCCTGCCCGAAAACAATTGCTTCGCTATTGTTTTCAGTCTGTCCCCTCCTTCGCAGGAGGGGAGTTACTTATTACCTGCTGCTCGCGAGTTGCATTGCCTGCCTTGCGAGTGTAGCTCCCTCGTGCCTCGGGAAGAAAAAAGTGTTATTTGTCTCTTGTTTTTTGGAATTTATTATTTGGTTCTTGGTTTTTGGTCCCGATAGCTATCGGGATGGAATTTATCGTTGTATCAATAGCTTGGTGTTGTAGTTGATGGTTTGTGATCTTATGGTTAGGAGGTATATGCCGTCTTGCAGGGAAGGCAGGGTAAGCTGCTGGTGGCCTGCGGCGGTGCTTATATGGAGTGTGGTGTTGTAGACTTGATTGCCGGTGATGTCGAATATAACAATATCAGCGGGGTTGGCATCTTCGTTGCTCCAGGAAATGGTGAGCGCGTCTTTGGCAGGGTTTGGATAGACGAGCAGTTGCTCATTGCTGCTGATGCTTTTTACACCATTTACTGTAGGGGTTATCGGGGTGATGGTGCGTGCGGTGAGATGTTCTTTGAAGTTGAGGCCGCGCACGGTATCGGTGAAATCGGCGAGGGTGAGTGTGCCGGACGGCGTAGTGGTGTAGCCGAAGTCTTCGGGATAAACGATGTAGCTGCCATAAGACAGGTTAGGGAATGCGTAAGCACCCGTGGCATCGGTATAGGTGTAGGTGAGTATCACACCGGTGAGGGCATCTTTGAGGTACACGGTCATGTGCGGTGCTGGCACATCGCCGCTGGTGCCGCGGCCCGCGCCCATAGATATGAGGCCGCCTATAAAGCCCGGCCCGTATGGCACGGTGCCATAGGCAAGGCTTACATTAAGGATGTCGGACGAGGAGATATGCGTGGCGCTGGTAGCATCGTACCAATATGGTGTAGACCGGCCGTAAGTGGGTATGTAGCCTGTGGTGCCGGGTGTCCCGCCGAGGAGCTTTGCCTTAACAATGTAGCTGCCCGCTGCCACGTCTTTGAACTCGTAATAAGGGGTGCCGGAAGACATGCAGGTGTAAGTAGAATCGAGGCCGGTAAGGCTGCTATCGGATGGGTTGAATTGTATGAGCCATACCTTCAGCGAATCGGATGGGGAGCCACTGTAGGTGATGTAGCCTGTCACGCGGTTGGCATCCACACTTACGGTATCGGTAGCAGAGCAGCCCACGGCATTGGTGCCGGTAACATGGTACAATACCAGGCTGGTAGGGCTGGATGTAGTAACCGAACATGCAGTGCAGGACAGCGCAGTGGCCGGAGACCAGGTGTAAGTGCTGGCGCCACTGGCAGTGAGTGTATAATCGCCGCTGCAGCTCACTGCTACATTTGTAACGGTGACTGTAGGTACAGGATTTACACTTATAGACTGCACCGAAACGCAGCCGGGGGCTATGGTATAACTGATGTTGGTAACGCCAACCGCCATGCCGGTAACTACGCCGGGTGTGCCGCCCACAAAGGCCACCGTAGCCACAGCGGGATCGCTGCTGGTGAAGGCGCCACCTGCCACGCTGCTGAGTGTAGTGGTACCACCGAGACATACGGATGAACTGCCGGAAATGACGGGATCGGTGATGACGGTCATTTCATGTGTCTCACTTTCAACAGTTGATGGCGTGGCGCATGTAGCACTGCTTGTCATTACTGCAGATACGATATCTCCTGTATTTGGTATATAGGTGTATGTAGGCCCAACACCAATAGTTACTCCGTTCACAATAAATGCATAGGCCGGAGCACTTCCACCGTTTACAGGATTAGCTGTAAACGTAACAGAAGCACCCATACAAACAGTATCGCCAGGAACAGCGGTAATTGTAAGAGACGCACGTAATGCTGGATTGATACCCACCACCGCCGAGGCAGCCATGCTATCGGTGCAGCCGGTGCTGTTGGTGGCGGTAACGGTGTAGGTGCCGGTGATGGTTTCGAGGCCGAAGTCGAGGCCGGTGCCTACGCCGATCACAGGAGTGCCAACGGGTGTGCCGTTGTGGTAAAGCTGGTAGGTAGTGCCGCTGATGGAGCCGCTGAGGTATACATGCCTGCCGGTATCGCCGGGGCAATAGCTTCCGCCACCCGCCATAGAGAATACATCGGGCAATGAGGATAACGTAACTACCGGTGTGCCCGCCATAGTGCTGGTGCAGCCGGTGGTGGTATTGGTAGCAATAACGCCGTAAGTGCCTATGGCTTCGATACCGAAATCGAGCGAAGCGCCTGTGCCTGCAACGGGTGCGCCCGATGGCGTGGAACCTGCATATAGCTGGTAGCTAACCCCAGTAGCGGAGCCGCTCATACCGATGTGCGAGCCTGTGCCGCCGGGGCAGTAGGCGCCGCCACCTGTAAGGGTGTATATGGCAGGCAATGGGCTAATAACGATAGTTGCATAGCCGTGCATGGTGTCGTTGCAGGAGGTGGTAGTGTCTATAGCAGTGATGGTGTAGGTGCCTGCAGCGGTGCGGTGGCCATAATCGAGCGCGGCGCCTGTACCATTGAGCGATGCAATGAATGTGCTGCCATCGTATAATTTGTACTTTATACCGGGGTTAGAGTTATCGAGGCCGATGGGAACGCCTGCCCCCCCCGCGCAATAAGAGGCGCTACCGGTAACGTTGTGTACCACAGGTGCGGGATTGGCGATGAGCGCAGCGGTATCGGCCATGATAGCAGCGCAGCCGGTAGATAAATTGGTAGCAATAACAGAGTAAGTGCCGGGCGTGGCCAGCATACCAAAATCGAGCGCGGCATTGATGCCTGCAACGGTTGTGCCTACGGCAATATGATCGCGGTAGAGCTGGTAGCCATAGCCCGCGGCAGAGTACAGCAGGCCCACATGAGCACCGCCGCCGGGGCAGAAGGCACCACCACCGGTAACATTGTATACAGAAGGCAGCGGGGCAACGGAAATAGTAGCCGAGCCTGCCATAGCTGCGGTGCAGCCATAAGTGGCATTGGTAGCCACAACCGTATACGTGCCAGCGGCAGTATGCGCGCCGAGATCCAGGCCCGCGCCTGTGCCTGCCAACGGAGCGCCAACTGCCGAAGTACCCATGTAGAGCTGGTAGTTGATACCGGCATCGGAAGCGGCAAGGGCTATATGCGCACCACCACTACCTGAACAATAAGAGCCACCACCTGTAACGGAGTACACATTGGGTGCTGGGATAACGGAAATAGTGGTGGAGCGCATGGTGGACATGCAGGTGGTGGAGGGATTTGTGGCTATTGCTGTATAAGTGCCGGCAGGCTGAGGACCCCAATCTAAAACGGACCCAGTACCAGAGGTTGCGGCAAGCCACGGAGAGCTACCGCGATATATCTGATACATTATCCCAGGATCAGATCCATTTAAAGTAAGGTCAGCGCCTGTACTACCTGCGCAGTAGCCGCCGCCTGAACCTGTGGTAAGTATGTAAACTGTAGGTGCGGGGTTGATGACAATGGGTGCGGAGCCGGTCATATTACTGCTACAGCCGGTGCAGGTGTTGAGCGCCACGGCAGTATAGGTACCGCCTGCGGTGAGCATACCGAAATCAATAGCAGAACCCGTGCCGGGAATGGCAGTACCTACAGGAGTACCGGCAAGATATAGCTGGTAAGTAGTGCAGCCGCCTGCGCTACCTGTGAGGCCGACGTGAACGCCTGTGCTGCCTGCACAATAGCTACCACCGCCGGACATGCTGAACACAGCAGGCGTGGCGCTAACGGTAACGGTGGCATTTGCAGCACAACCCGTAGGTAATGTATAGGTAATAGCCGAAGTGCCGGGACTGATGCAAGAGGCTATACCTGTGGTAGCCCCGATAGTGGCCACCGCTGTGCTGCTGCTTGTCCATGTGCCACCCGCAGCGCTGCTCAGATTTACAGAAGAGCCCACACAGCCAGCAAAGCCGGGAGTTGCGGTAATAGGCGTCGGCAGGGCATTTATAGTAACATTGCTCACAGAAACGCAGCCCGATGCAAGCGTATAAGAGATAGTAACACTGCCTGCCACTACAGCTGTGGCTATGCCTGAGGAACTGCCGATAGTAGCGATCGCTGAATAGTTGCTGGACCAGTTGCCGCCGTATGGCGAGGCAAAATAAGAACCGGTAGCACCCGCGCAAAATGATGATGGGCCTGATATAGCAGAAGGCAGGATATTCACGGTAACTGTCGCATAAGTGGAGCAACCAGTAGGGAGTGTGTAGATGATATTAGCCGTACCAATGCTGGCGCTGGCAACCACGCCCGAAGTACTGACGAGCGCTACAGAGGGATTGCTACTGCTCCAGGTGCCGCCGCCGGGCGCTGCCAGTGTAGTGGTGCCGCCTGCGCATATGCCGAGTGTGCCTGTGATGGATGGCGCAGCGGGATTGACCGTAACCATGGTATTGGCTATACAACCAGTACCAACAGTATAGTAAATAGTGGCTGTGCCTGTGGAATTAACCGTAATAGCACCGAATGAATTGACAGAAGCCACAGTAGGATTGCTGCTGCTCCACGCCCCCCCCGTTGTACTATTGGATGCCGTAGCGCCACTCCCGATGCAAAGCGGCCCGGAAACGGTAATGGCCGATGGCGAAGCGTATACACTGACCGTAGCCACTGAAAAATCGGTACCCGTGGTATAAGTGATAGTTGCCGAGCCTGCAGCAACGCCGCTCACTATGCCCGAAATGGAACCTACGGCGGCTATAGTGGCATCGCTGCTGCTCCAAACGCCGCCTGCTGATGTATCGCTGAGGGTGGTAGCACTGCCGGCGCATACACTGTAAACGCCCGTAATAGGGCCTGTAGCGTATGAAAAATACGATAGTAACAGGGTGATGATAGTGAGAATATGGTACTTTACTTGTTTCATAAATGCTTATTTTTCTGCTGCACAGTTCCTTCGCTATATATAAGGCGTAGAATTGTCACAAAATGTTAGTACTAATAAAAATATTTTTTTACTTAATAAATATAGCTAAATGCTTGCTACTGTGATATCTTAACAATTTTTTTTGATATTAACTTATGGTTATTTTCATCGTATAAAGTGAGCATGTACATGGCATCGGGCAGACCGGTGAGGTCTACCTCGTTGGTATTATATATTGTTTTTATGTTTTTACCATCCATACACAGCACCCTGGCAGTTACGGGCTTGCACCAATTGATATGCACCACGTTAACCGCAGGATCGGGAAAAATGAGTATTGCCTGGGCATCACAGCCGCTGGCGAGGAAGCTGTCGGCAATAGCGGCGCAGCCATATTGGTTGGATACGGTGACCGTATAATCGCCGGATACCAGCACCAGGTAGGTATCCACCACAGCGCCGGGAATGTTGCTGCCACCCGTAGACCATTGGTAGGCCGCATAGCCGGGTGTGGCAAAAAGCACGCTTTGCTTTTCGGTGATGAGGGGCTTTGAGGGCAGCGGGTCTATGGTGATGGTGCGTATGGCCGAACCTGTGCCACAGGTATTGGTTATGCTGTAGCTGATGTTATCGGTACCGGCGGTAATGCCCGTTACGGCAACCTGCAAGCCCGAAACGGCATAAGTGGCATTGGTATTTTCTATGCTCCATACCCCGCCTGTATCGGCTTCATTGAGCGTGGTGGTGGCCTGCACACAAATTTCGGCATTGCCGGTAATTGCCGGTGGCTGTTGGAAGGTCTCGACCGTGATGATGTGTGTAACGAATGCCGAGCAAAAGCTATCGGCAACGGTGTACAGGACGGTATCAGCGCCGCTTTGCAGGCCCGTGACCCTGCCTGCGGCTACAACCGCATTGGTATTGGTGGCGCTCCATGTGCCTGCGGGAACAGCATCTGCCAGCGATATGGAATTGCCCACGCATACAGCAGCATCCCCGGTGATGAGGCCCGGCGCAGGCAAGGAATCTACGATCACCTGCTTTGAGGTGGTGAGCGAGCTGCAACCATTGCCTACAGTATAGGTGATGGTATCAGTACCCGGGCTGATGCCTGTGAGCACCCCTGCCGAAACAGAGGCAAAGGCATATTGGCTGCCCCAGACTCCCCCACCCACGTTCTCGGTAAGTATTATTGCCGAGCCGACACACACCCTGCCGGGGCCGCTTATAGCGCCCGCCGTAGTTATAGGCGGAATGACGGAAATAATAATTGTTGTGGTATCGCTGTCGGGACCGTTGGTGACCCGCACTATGAGGGTATCGTTGCCTATATAGCCTGTGGCGGGGGCGTAGAACAAGCCCGTAGGCGCATATTCGGAACCTGTAGCAGTAGCAGTGTATGCTACTAATGCCGAGCCGTGATATGGCCCAGATACACGGCTCCAGGTATCGGTAGCGCCTGCGCTGAGGTCGGTAATGGCCAGCAGGGAATCTATGAATACACGCCCTTCATTCTCGCAAACGGAGAGCGACTGTGCATCGCCACGAACGAACCTGACATCCTTAACGTGTGGCATTTTGCGGATGCGCACATTATCCAGGTCGGCGATAAAAATATTCTGTGCCGGGTCCATCACTACTCCAATGGGATGCGATAGTTTGCAGGCAATAGACGGCCCGCCATCGCCGAAGAAGCCCATATCGCCGGTGCCTGCTGCGGTAGTGATGATGCCGCTGGTACTGATGCGGCGTACCCGGTTGTTGTGGCAATCAGTAATGTACACAACACCGGCGGCAGATACGCACACAGATGAAGGGGTATTGAAAGCAGCCGCAGTAGCCGGGCCCGTATCGCCACCATAGCTGGTATCGCCGTTGCCGGCAATGGTATAGACTATGCCCGAAGGCAGCACTTTGCGCACACGGTTGTGGTCGGCATCGCAGATGTATACGTTGCCTGCATTGTCGGTAGCCAGCCCCTGCACATGCCCGAATGATGCAGTAAGGGCAGAGCCGCCATCGCCACCAAAGCCAAAGTAGCCATTGCCTGCAAATGCGTGGATGATGCCCGAGGGGTCTATGCGGCGCACGCGGTTATTGTTGTAGTCACCAACATACACATTACCTGCGGCATCTACAGCTATACCCACAGGGCTTTCGATCCTGGCATCTGTAGCAGGGCCGCCATCGCCGCTGTTGCCTATACTGTCGGAGCCTGCTATGGTGGTGATGATGCCCGCAGTATTTACTTTTCTCACCCTGTGGTTCGACTGGTCTGCGATGAATATATTACCGGCTGCATCTGCCGCTATACCCCAGTTCTGCGCCAGCTGTGCGGCCGTGGCAGCAATGTTATCTCCATTGTAGCCGCTAATACCTGTGCCTGCTACGGTGGTGATGATGCCGAATGTATCCACCTTACGCACACAACTATTCTGCTGATCGCTGATGTAGATATTGCCTGCGGCATCTGAGGCTACGCTGGTGGGTGAATCTAATGTGGCAAGCAGGGCGCTGCCTCCGTTACCTGTATGTCCGATACTGCCACCACCTGCGTAGGTGTTGATGACCTGGGCGTGAGCGGTGAAGGTGAGGAGGAGCGCGAAGAGGAGTGCGAGGGTGTAGTTTGTTCTGTGCGAATGAGTTGCCTGTACCGCGCGAGTGCCACCACCCCTGATTGTACAAAAGAAGCTTCGCTCTTTTGTACAATCGGTCCCCTCCTTGGCAGGAGGGGAGTTACTTATTGTCTGTCCTGCGCGAGATGACCTCTCCCCGCCCCTCTCCGAAGGAGAGGGTGAGGTCGAATGAGTTGCCTGTCCGGTGCGAGTGCCACCACCCCTGATTGTACAAAAGAAGCTTCGTTCTTTTGTACAATCGGTCCCCTCCTTGGCAGGAGGGGAGTTACTTATTGCCAGTCCTGCGAGAGGTACTACCCCCACCCCTCCCGCAGAAAATGCGGGACGTTGTGCCGGGGAGTGCCGCTTGGTTGTGTTATGTAGCCAATGGCAACTGAATTGTAATTCCATAGCAATCCCCCGCGCACGGTCCCGCATTTTCTGCGGGAAAGGTATTGCCGGCCGATAGGAGGGGCGCTGGGGATTGGTCATGGAATGGTCTTGTAATTTATCCTAAAAATATTGCTTTTTAAAGGAAACCCCAAACCCCTAAAGG
>CAIVKT010000384.1 GCA_903906615.1 uncultured Bacteroidota bacterium
AGCATACCATGTGTGCTGTTCATTAAAGACGGCCAGGTGGTAGATAAGCAGGTAGGCGCCGCGCCTAAAAATGTATTCGACAAAAAAATACAGAAGATACTCGGCGTATAATTTTTTGTGTGAAGGTTGATCCGTCCCGGTATTTTACTCGGGACGGATTTTTTTTTGTGAGTAGTGTAACAGCACGCCCAAGTGTATCATAGCCCCTTTTTTCGTATCTTGCGGGCTATCCTTTATTCCTTTATTAATGAGAGCATTAGCTGAGATCAATGACCCGGTTAGCGTTGCTAAACCAAATGGCGCAATAGACCGTTTTTTTGCCCCTAAACTGCGTGAGGAAAGAGACCTTCCCTTCGTTCACCTCACGCTGAAGATCACCTTCACGCTTATACCATTGGCTATATTATTGTTCATACCCGGCATTCCCCGCTGGTTGTTCTGGGTAGCGGCCATCATGTATCAATACCTGAACAATGTGGTGTTCAAAGGCCCTTATGGCCTTATGATGCACTGCACCAGCCACAGGCCGTGGTTCAACAGCAAGTACAGTTTCTTGAACTACTACCTGCCATGGGTCATAGGCCCATTGTTCGGACAAACACCGGAAACTTACTTCACCCACCACATAGGTATGCACCATGTGGAGGACAATATGCCGGAAGATGAAAGCTCCACCATGAAGTATCAGCGCGATTCCCTCAAAGATTTCAGCATCTACGTGGGTACATTTTTATTTGCCGGCATCTATCATTTGTGCGCTTACTTCTTCCGCAAAAATAAGAAGCGTTTGCTATACAGGTCTGTGCGGGGCGAATTGTTGTTCATGGCTATGTGTGTGGCCCTGTGCTTCGTGAATGCGCCTGCTACCATAGTGGTGTTCATACTGCCGTTCTTTACGTTCCGCATCATAGCCATGACGGGCAACTGGGCGCAACATGCGTTCATAGACCCGGCGCAGCCTGATAACTCGTACCGCAACAGCGTTACCTGTATCAACACCAAGTACAATGTAAAATGCTGGAACGATGGGTACCACATCAGCCATCATGTAAAGTCGGGCATGCACTGGACCGAGCATCCCACCTTCTTTAAGAATACCCTTCAGCAGTATATTGACAACGACTCCATTGTATTCGAGCACATACACTTCCTTCATGTATTCGTCTTCCTGATGCGCCACCGATACGACCTGCTGGCCAAGTATTTCGTGAACATCGGCGACCGCTACAAAACAGATGCCGAAGTAATGGCCTTCCTCGAATCGCGCACCAAGAAGATAGATGTAAGCCCGTATTTCACGCCGGAGTATCTGGCGAGGAAAGAGGCTGCGGTGGTGGCGTAGGGGTTTAATGCATACAACCCGCATACACATACCCCGTTTCTACAAACGCGCGAGGCGCAAACGGTTTGAAAACATGCAGCAGCGAATCGGCCTCTTTTGTAGTTTCGCAAATGCCTGCAACCAGTGCTATCGTTTTATCTTTAGTATCCCTTATGTAAGTAGCATTATATTCCAGGCTCAATAGAAATGATCCCGTTTCGCGGCGGGGATAGTATTCGCCACGGTACATTTCATCTTCGTCATCATCAGCCACTACTATATCATCTTTCGTCCGGTCGTAATGGCGGTTCATTGTGTCTATGGGGCAGTGCATCTGACTCGCAATTGAATACATTTCGCGCATCAGTGGGTAATATTGTGCCCCTGTGTCCAGCACAAGGATGTAGTACTTTGCATAGTCTTCACCGTTTTCGGAGGTGTCGGTAATATTAGCGCCGGGTATCTTTGCGGTATCTGTATTTATTGCCCGTCTGGTGGTGTCTGTTACTACACTATCTGTGCGGGTAGTGGTGGTTGATGTTGTCTTGCCATCATTGCATGCCCCAATAAAAACAAGCGCAGCACAAAGCAAGCAATAAACGGATATACGGTTCAGCATAAACAACAATTGATAAGCAAAGCTACGCACAACAAGCCTACTGCTGCACCACCACATGAAACACCCTCGTGCCATCAGCAGTATGCACATTCACGAGGTACATGCCGTTAGCAATGCCTTTGCTCAACTGCACTTGTTGGTTCAGCAGGCCGTTGTGTGTAACAGCTTTGGTAGTGAATACCTCTTGCCCCAGCATATCGGTTATGGTGATGCCCACTTCTTCATTGGTAGTGCCTGTGTTGCCTTTTATGGTGAAGGTGCCTTTGTTGGGGTTGGGTTGTAACACCATCTCCTCCGGAGAGGGCTGGGGAGAGGTCGGCACACCTACATTACTCACCACTATACCTGCTCCATTCGACTTCGTGGTGTTGCCGCCGCAAGGCCCGCCGCTGGTTACGAGGCAGGTCACTGTATCGGCATTATTCAGGTTGCTTGGGGTGTAGGTAGCATTTGTTGCTCCCGGTATGGCTATACCATTCACCTCCCACTGATAGGCTGGTGGTGTGCCGCCATTGGTAACAGTTGCGCTGAGTGTATCTGTTTGTCCCGGCAATAATGCGCCGCCGGGGTGTTGGGCTATTACTACTGTTGGTACGAGTTCCGGGTCTACGGTCAGGGTCACGGTATTGCTCATGACGGATGCAGGGCTGGTACACAGCGTATCGCTGGTAAGGCGGGTGGTGAGTACATCGCCATTGGCAGGTGTGTACGTGTAGGTGCTGTTGGTTGCGCCTGCAATAGATGTGCCGTTCAATGTCCATTGGTAGGTAGCTGATACGCCGCCATTAGTGGCAACGGAGGTGAAATGTGCCGTAGCGCCCGTGCACAAAGTATCGCCGGTAACAGCAGCAATATGAATAGTAGGTACTACTGATGGGCTAATATTGATGACGGCCTCGCCGCGCATATTATTACTACAGCCTGTGGTCGTGTTTGTTGCGGTTACAGTATAAGTTCCGGCAGGTGTTATCAGCCCG
>CAIVKT010000385.1 GCA_903906615.1 uncultured Bacteroidota bacterium
AGTATCATCGGTACGGAAGCAGGCATTGGAGTTTGATGCGTGCAGCGATACTGTGAACACACCACTCGCCGTAAAAGTATGCGTGGGCGAAAAAGTAGTAGTGGTAGGGCTGCCATCGCCAAAATCCCATACAAAGGTAAGGCCGTTGTTGGAGAGATTAGTGAAGTTGACCGTAAGCGGCGCGCAGCCATTAGTGGTAGGCCCCGCCACAATAGCCGCCGTTACCGGGCCTATGTTAAATGCGATCTTGAGCGCGGCCTCATTGCAGTTCGCGCTGGAGTCGAGCATACTCCATACGCCGGTAGTGGTCGGGAACGGATCAAGGCATCCTCCAGGATTAGAAGAAGCATTGTAAATCCCGCCACAGTTGGCACACATAGCCTGGTATATGATGCCATGCCTGTCAAAGCGACTGGTGCCTCCATCCACGTGCGCTCCTTCCCACTGCTGCACACAGCTGCGGCCATAATAAGTAGCATAGCGCAGTGTACTCAAGCCTGAGCCCAATACAATAAAATAAAAATCACGACCAAATGTAGTGTTAGGTTGTATTGCATCAGTAGTTACAGGCATACCGTGATTAGTGCCTGTTGCCTCAATACCTGCTGTAAGTCCCAAATCGCCACCCCAGCCGGAGATGTATACATTCTCGCAGGTATCTACCAGGAAAGCGACCGGAGAGATGTTGGTAGAATCAGGATCACCATTGCCAAATACTGTAGACACTAGGTCTGCGGCAAGATCGTTACCTGTCTTCATAATGAACTGGCAGGAGTTAGCATTAGAATATACGCCTGCTGTTACCGGGAACGCGCCGCCCAACGATTGCCCCATTACATATACGTTATCATCTCCACTCACTTGAATACCATACACCTGGTCATAATTGCTGGTGCCTACATAAGTGCCTTTGAGCAGTGTATAAGGTGTGCTGTTCTTGAATTTCAAAATGAACCCATCGGCAGGGCCACCCTGGTAGGTAGTATGCAACGTGCCTGCGGTCGTAGGGAAATTTGTACTATTGGTGCCTCCAGCAACATACAGATCATTCTGTGAAGTATCGAATGCCAGCACATAGCCCGCATCCGATCCGCTGCCACCAATGTACGTGCCCCAGGTAAGTGATGTGAGCAATGGATTGAATTTGCACACCACACCATCCTGCATACCGGAAAGTGTAGTACGCAATGCCGTAGCAGAGGTAGTGGGAAAATCTGTTGACGAAGAAGAGCCGGTAACATAAATGTTGCCTGCCTTATCTATCTGTACTTCACTACGCGCGTCATCCCCGTAATTAAATTTCAACTGCCCATATCCTTCTTCAGTAGAATCGAAATTGACACCATCATTACCTGAGCCACCAATATATGTAGACCCAATTAAACCAGTACCTGAAGCATTGAATTTGGTAATTATAATATCAGAACCGCCCCTGTTTACAGTTTGAAAAGCACCGGGGGTAACAGGATAATCAGCTGATCGGCTGCGGCCCGCTACTATAAGTTCATATGCCGCATCAACGATCATACTGTGCGGGCGCTCGTTGCCACTACCACCAAGATAGGTAGCATATATCCGGTCTACACCCGTGGGGTCGTATTTAATGATCGCAATATCCGATGCGTAAGTAGAGTCTACACTGCCTGTATACCCACCACCAAAAGTTGTCTGGAAAGCGCCTGGGCTAACAGGATATGTACCACCAAAATACAGGTCATTCACCAGGCCTCCGTTATAAAAATATCCCGAATCATCGTAGGTGGCTGTAAAGCCCCAGTTATCGGCAGTAGAGCCGGTCAGCGTACAGAAAACAACAGTAGGGTCTATGAACAAACGCTGGGAATGGTCGTAGTCTTTAGGGAAATCAAAAGTTACGATATTACCATTCAGCCTGTAAGCGCAGGGCACATCTACGCGCTCATAATTAATGTATTGATAAGCTATAGGGCTTTGCTCTGTGACATCGCCAAGCGTAGTGCTGATGACCAGGTTGTGCTCGCTTATTTTTATTTTATCCTGACCATCAAATTTTAGTTTCACCTGTGCTGCATCAGCCTGCGGCGCTACAATAAAG
This sequence comes from uncultured Bacteroidota bacterium, assembly GCA_903906615.1. Lineage (GTDB taxonomy): Bacteria > Bacteroidota > Bacteroidia > Chitinophagales > Chitinophagaceae > Nemorincola. The sequence goes on from CAIVKT010000385.1 coordinate 2,075, forward strand.
TCATAAATTATATTGCCTTTCTCTGATGCCACATGTACATCTATACCATTGTATATATGGTTATAATTGAGACTGCGGTATGGGTGTATTCCACCCTTCCAGCGGGTGGAGTCATTGCCAAGAAAATAATTATAATAAACCTTCTCTGGCTTTTCGCCTGTAATAGTGGCATCCTGCGCGCCCACAAAGGTCATTTTATAGCAATGAAATTTGAGTACGGGCATATCTTTTTTTACGCCATGATGAAATGAATCTATTTTGTTGTTGTTGCTTCGATCGCCAAGTATATATCTAAAGCCGTCTTTTTCAAGGCATACATTCCCGCCCCTGGTCGCTACTTTGTATTGAAACCATTTACCCCACTGGCCACGGTTTTCTATAAACTCCAACCCGGCCTGGGCAAAGCTTTTTTGCACGCATAGCGTGAGGAGGACTAACAGGAGTAAATAGCGATGTTTCATTATAATTTTTTGTAATTACAATAGTAAATTTAAGCTTTTTTAATAAAAAGACACAAAAAATGTTAAAAAAGATGGGGAAACTTGAAAATATTGGGGCGAAAAAGCCATTACAGGGTGCGCAACGCCCCTGCACAGGAAGTAAAATAAGGTGAAGAAGCTTAGTTCACCATCTTGTCGGCACAGCAACTGCTGGCAAAAGCATCGGGCTTGGCTTTGAAGGCATAGCCCATACCCAGTATGTAGCCCATGGCCTCGCGCAGCGCTTCGTTGCTTTTAAATTGCGGGTTGGTGTTGATGTCGGCATGTACTTCCATGTCCACATTATACTTATTGAAGAGGTCGCACAGTTCGTAGGCGATCTCTATGCTGCGGGCCACTTCTACCAGCATACGCTCTTTGATGCTGTACTTCTGCGTGGTATGCTCGTTGCTGATGAACATAAAGCCACCACGCTTTTCGCGCAGGAATACGATAACGGTAGCTATCTCGGTATCGGCAGCACGCACCTGCGAATCCGTGCCTATACACACTTTCAGCTTGTGGCCTGCCTGTGTCTCCCTGATGATCGCCTGTTCTACTTCATTTTTTACCGGCAGCCGCAATGGCTCGCCACTGAATCTTCGCCATAACATATCCAATAGTATTTAGGTATACTAAAGTTAGGGACTATTATGTTATCAGAACATTATCTGAAAATGATACAAATATGAAATGCACAGGATATTAACATCGTACATTAATTACCGGCCTTCGTCTTTTCATCTCCTTTCCGGTGTGTTATTTCTATAAAGGGTACCTGGGCTTCTTTTACAGTCGGGTCGGTTGCTTGTATCTTCATCAGGTAGCGTTCTGTGCTTTGCTCGTCTATTTTTTGCCCGTTCACAAAAAGCCCGTCCGGCAATAGCAGCACATGGTAATCAGCAGCAACATCTATCCGCTTATCCGCAGCCAGCATTGTCACCAATAGGCTGCTGTTATCTTTAGTAGTGGTTGCCTTTGTAACAGTGCTATTTTTGTTCATCACGTGAGTCGGATTTGAACCCCTCGTCCGGAATGTGGATTTCTCATCAAACACATCTGCCAGCTTTACTCCATCTGATCTCGTGGAAAAGTCACCATAGTTATACTTCGCAAGAAACTTTTTCAGCTTCGTTATGTATTGCTCCTTCACATCAGCGGGCAGGTTGCGGTCATTAATGGTAAGCGTACCCACCTTATGGTAATATACATCGTACCATGTTCCCGGCTCTATGATGTCGTCGCACAGCGCGTCTGCATCTATGTAGTTCAGATTGCCGTGTGCGTACATTACAGCGCTCACTTTACGCACCTCTGCCTTCATACTATCGGATAGCGCTTTGTTAGCATAGCTCTTACCGGAGAGCAATAAGAGTACAATCAATACGGGCAACATGATCTTTTGCATAGTGCTGTCTTTTAGTGTGAATGAATATAACGTAAACTTAAAGATAATATTGCACCATACCATAAAGCAAAAAGCCCGGAATGTCCGGGCTTTTTGCTTTATATCATTAATGGCCGGCGTTATTCTGCCAGCAATACCTGCCAGGCCATTTCTACATCACCGCCATGCAGCAGCTCCTGCGCATAGCGGTGCAGGTGTTCTTTCTTCAGTTCTTCGTCATGTGCGGTATCGCGCAGTATCTGCGCCAGTCGCTCATTGCTGTGCGGGCCTGCGGCTACTGTGGGCATTACTTTGCTGTTGCCCAGTATACCCAGGCTGTTACCGGTGAGTATTTTGCTGTGGCGTATGTGCTGCGGCAGCGCATCCACACCCATGCCCAGTTCCATGTTAGGCTTGGCCACTTCAAATATAGCGCTACCCGATGCGCGGCAATAATAGTCGGCGCCCATACGGGCCACGAGGTCTATTTTGTTGGGGTCTATTTTACCATGCTCATCCAGCACATGGTCGTCTATGTGCATGCACACCACCTCGCAAATGATGAGGTTGCCTGCACCACCTTCCTGCCCTGTTTCTATCACCTGCAGCACCTTACATTCCAGTTGCACCGGTGATTCTTTCACACGGAAGGGCTTTACAATATCCGACTTCAATGCCGTAAGCCCCGACTTCACAAATTCATCCGTTCCCTTCGGGTATTCACAGCTGCTCAGGCTAGCCTGCTGCACTATGCTGTAGTTCACTATATTGATCACCACCTCTTTTGTATCATACACGTTCTCTAATGTATGCTTGATGGTGTTGTCCCTCACCCGCCGCGCAGGAGAAAAGATGAGTATCGGCGGCTTGCTGCCAAATACATTGAAGAAGCTGAATGGCGACAGGTTGGCGTTGCCCTCGCTATCTATAGTGCTGGCAAAGCAAATGGGCCTCGGCGCCACCGAGCCCAGCAAGTAGCTATGCAGCAATGCGGTCTTTATCTCTCCGGGTAGTATGGTCATAACACAATTATTATTTGTACTCGTATTATTTGATCGAAAAATTGGAAAGCGACACAAACTCTGCAACTCTATTGGTCACATCTTCTGCGGTAATTTCTTTCAGTCGGTTCGGACCAAATTGCTCTACACAGAACGATGCCATTGCCGAGCCTATGATCACTGCGGCCTTCATGCTCTCGTAAGAGATGTCGTCTGCTTTTGCAAGATAACCTATAAAGCCACCTGCGAATGTATCGCCTGCGCCGGTCGGGTCAAACACATCTGCCAGTGGCAGTGCGGGTGCCGAGAATATCCTGTCTTCATAGAACAACAATGCGCCATGCTCCCCTTTCTTGATGATGAGGTACTTAGGCCCCATTGCCTGTATCTTCTTCGCCGCTTTCACTATAGAGTGCTCGCCGCTTAGCTGGCGGGCTTCGCTGTCGTTCACCATCAGCAGGTCTACCATGCCCAGTGCGGTCTTCAGTTCGTCCATGGCTATATCCATCCAGAAGTTCATGGTATCCATGATGGTCAGCTTTGGCTTTGTCTTCAGCTGCTGCATCACGCTTATCTGCACGGCAGGCGCCAGGTTGCCCAGCATCACATATCCGCAGTCCTGGTAGCTTTCGGGTATCTTGGGGTCAAATTGCGCGAGTACATTCAGTTC
>CAIVKT010000386.1 GCA_903906615.1 uncultured Bacteroidota bacterium
ACTACGCCACATGCTTTTTTTATGTGGCGTTTTTGTTTGCCACTATTGTTGCGCATTTATTGCCAATGCTGCAAAGCCCCGGTTTTTTACTTTATAGCGTTACTTTTTAACGCAAAGGCGCAAAGGAACGGCAAGGGCCGCTAAGCCTATGTTTTCTGCTTTTATAGCCTAAGACGTTGGCCATGCTTGTGGCCCGGATGCTGCATGGGGTAGTGTGCAATTTCTTGTTCTTTTTTTTTATTCTTTGGTTGATCATAGGTGTTTTGGTTGATAGTCAATGATTTATGGTTTTTGAGGGTTTAGATTTTTGCTACATTTTTGCGCACTTGTGCAAAAGAATTGCACTGCATCGTTCTAAAATAGGTATATGTATCGTCCTGAAATAGATCTACACTTGGTTAGATAATCCTGTTTTTTATTTACACTTGATCTTATACCGATTAGACTTATGGAGTTACTTTTTAACGCAAAGGTGCAAAGGAACCGCAAGGGCCGCTAAGCCTACGTTTTTCTGTTTTTATGGCATAAAGGTCGGATGGAAAATTGATCGGTGCAAACCGGGTTTCTATGATAGTACGCTATCTGCGCTGTCATAGGCGCGGGCTGTGCTGTCATAGAACTTTTTTCGGGCGTAACGGGTTGAGGGGTAGGGTGGTATATGTTATTGGTGTGGTTGGATTTTGGTGAGTGGTTCCCTGCATGGGTATGCCGATTGCCAGCCGGCTTTATTTGTAGTAGCGGATGCCTACGGAACATTCACCACATTCACCACATTAAAGCCACATTATAAAACAACCTCAGCCTTCTTGCTCTTCACAGGCTCCTTCACTATATCATGCCGCAGGGCTTCTATCAGCACACCGGCATCAAATATTTCGTCTTCGTTGTTGTAGGGGAACTCTGTTGCCTGACCTCCGATGTTGTATTTATTGAACATCGCATTGCGCAGCTCAGGCTGCATGGTGGGCGCGTTAGCTATAATATTGTTGTGCAGCTCGTACCCGAATTGCGTAGGCACATTACCTATCCAGCATACATGCGAGGGCAGCCCCAGGGCTGCGGCTGCGTGCTGCGCAAAGCTATCAATGAACAATCGTTTCTGGCTCATCATCAGTAATACCGCAAGCTGCCTGAACTCCATAGACACTGGAAAGGTATTTTGTAATTGCCACTGGTCTTGCCGGCGTATATGTACCACATTGTATTCTGCGGCAAAGGCATTCACTACTTTTTGCGCTGTATGGATCGGCAGGTCGCGTGGCCATGAATATTTATCTCCGTCTTTCGATATACCGCCATTCGTTTGTATAGCCAGTATGGGCTTTTGAGAGGCAAACAAAGGCGCATACGCGGTCTTCTCCTTGCCTGTTATAAACAGTTCAGGCTGCTCACCATTGTATTTGATGCCAAACATCTCGCACCACACTTTTATCAGGTGGCCACGCTGGTATATAAAATCTGTTTCGTTGTACGGGTCGTGCAGAAATATCTTCGAGTTCTTGCCCTCTATATACTCCGGGTAGAAATAATTGAGCTGGCCGCTTAGTACCCTGCTCACATTAGGGTTTTGCAGGAACACATCGGGGTAGCCCGTTAGCACTACCAGTTCATCCTTGGGGTATTGCTTCTTTATCGCCTTGCATACGGCTGTTGCCGCTATGCTCTTGCCTATGCCTCCGCTTATTTGGAATATAATTTTCATTTGCGTTGCAGTCTTTAGTCTTAGTAGATAGTAATTAGTAAATAGTAGATAGTCGCGAGTAGATAATTGTTAGCCCTCATTCGCTATGGCTACGGCGGGTGAAATCGTTAGTAGATAGTAGTTAGCCCTTTTTAGCTTACTGGTCGCTTTCCGGGAGATTGGGCGCTGAGATCGAATTAGTGCTACCGCCACCGATAAAGCTACCATTGGAAGGCGGTGTACCGGTTAAGAATGAGTGGCCATCAAAATGGCTGCCCCAAAGGATTGAGCCCAATGGTATACTTTTTGGTGGCGGGCTTTGCTCGCCATTACTGGTTAGCAGCACTTCAATCATGGCCTGCATTTTATCCACTTTTTGTGTAAGCTCCTGTAACTGCTCTTTTACTGTCATAGCTGTGTGTGTTTATTCATTTGTCACCAATATTGCATCCGGCCCATCCTTTAATCCTTCCAATCAACGTTCAGACTTTATTACCCGCTCCACCGTTTGCACTCCTTCCTCATCTGTTACCTTCATAAAATATACCCCCGCAGGAAGCCCGCTCACATCCACGCGCACAGCAGCGCTGCTATATTGCAGGTTGCGTACCTGCTGCCCTAGCAGGTTAGTAATGGTTATGCCTGTTATCTTATTTGTGGTCGTTACATTTACCTCATCATGCGCAGGGTTGGGGTATACCGATACCCCCCCTTTAGGGGTTAGGGGTTTTACTCCTTCACTGCCCACACCCACCATATGCCCCGCAGAGGTAGTGCTATCCCAGCAACCGTAGCCTGTAGGCACTATACGCGCTGTTATAGTATCTATGCCCGGCCCCTTGGTATATGTAACAGAGGGTATGGTAGTAGTAGTAAATTCTATACCATGGTTCATCCAATAAATATCATAGCTGCTGCCAGCGCTGCTTACAGTTGCATTTACAGTTACTGTACTGCCTACTGGCATAGCTGTTGTGCCTGAAAGAGTAATTGATGGCGTGGTAATGATAGGTGGGTAGGTAACCTTGCGCACACGGGCATTATTGAAATCGGCGATATACAAATTACCACAAGCATCTAATGCAACATTCTCAGGGTAGGAGATTTTTGCAGCAGTGGCAGGACCCGCATCACCACTATAACCTGAAATACCCGTACCTGCAACAGAATAGATAATGCCTGATAAATTAACTCTTTCTATCCTATTGTTAGGGTAATCGGCAATGTATAAGTTCCCATCATTATCCATAGCAACTGCTACAGGCCCTATGTGGCAGTTTGTAGCGGCAATCCCATCTCCTGTATAAGAAACAACAAGGTCGCCAACTCCGGCATACCGGGTAATAATGCCTGTACTTACATTGATCTTACGAACCGAACATGCGCTATCAGGCAGATATATATTGCCTGATGTATCGGTACAAATACCAATAGCTTCCGCATTAATAGAAGCTATACTCGCCGGGCCTCCATCTCCCCCAATTCCAGTAACACCGGTACCGGCAAATGTAGTAATAGTGCCAGATGGATCTACCTTGCGGATACGATAATTCAACCCATCTATCATATAAAAATTATCAAAACGATCAAATGTAAAAGGGCCGCCATTTATTGACGCAGCTGTTGCCGGGCCGCCATCAC
>CAIVKT010000387.1 GCA_903906615.1 uncultured Bacteroidota bacterium
CTGGACCCCGGCATTGATCACATGACGGCCAACAAGATCATACACAGCATACACCGCGCCGCAGGTATTATCACGAGCTTTAAATCTTACTGCGGCGGCCTCATAGCCCCGGAGAGCGATAACAATCCGTGGCACTACAAATTCACCTGGAACCCTAAGAACGTGATTAGCGCAGGCGCTGCGGGCGCACAATATCTTTCAAAAGGCAAGCAGGTGGATGTGCCTTACGAAAAAATGTTTGAACAAAACAAAAAGATACAGGTACCCGGACTCGGCTCACTGGCTTATTACCCCAACAGGGATTCGCTGCACTACCTGGGCATATACGATGTGCCGGATACACAGACCTTCATGCGGGCCACGCTGCGCCATCCCTCGTTCTGCAAAGGATGGGATGCCATCATTGCACTGGGCCTTACTGATGCCAATGATGCCCACGAAGGCAAGGGTAGCACCTATGCCGCATGGATGAAGAAGAAGACCGGCCTTGCCGATCTGAAGCAGGTAGCTACTAAGCTGGGCACAGCAGCAGATGAAAAGGTCATCAGCATGCTGCAATGGCTGGGGCTATATAGTGAAACACCATTGCCCGCAGGCAAGCATTCCTCTGCCGATATACTTCTTGCACTGCTACAAGAAAAATGGAAGATGCAGCCAGGGGATAAGGATATGGTGGTGATGCAGCACGAATTTGAATACACCCACCGGGATAAAAAAATAGCCCTTACCAGTTCCATGGTCATCACCGGCGATGATGCCGAACACTCGGCGATGGCTAAGACTGTGGGCCTGCCGATAGCCATACTCGCCAAGCTGGTACTGGGCAAAAAGATAGTGAAGCCACTGGGTGTGGTATTGCCCAATATGGCAACCGTATATCGCCCTGTACTTACAGAACTGGCGCATTATGGTATCACATTCAATGAGGAAGTAGCTTAGGGGATACAACACCATGCAATCCATTCGCGATGGTTTCGCCCTTTCAGGGCTTTGTTGCGTTGTGTCGCGAGTTTCCCAGGGCGTTGCCCCGGGCTAAGAGATTTCGCCCCTTCAGGGCTTTGGGCTAGGGATAGTCTACCGATAACATACCGGATTTGGAATTTGGGATTTGTACCCTGGTATTTACCCCATTACTTGAGGTGCCTTTTCATTTCGCGCTCTACCTCGCGGTTGCGGGTGCTGTCGCGCTTATCGTGCAGCTTCTTGCCCTTGCCGAGGCCGATCTCTACTTTGGCAAAGCCCTTTTCATTGATGAACATGCTGAGGGGCACTATAGTGAAGCCTTTTTCCTTGATCTTCATATGCCACTTGTTCAGCTCCTTGCGTTGCAGCAGCAGTTTGCGATCGTGTACGGGCAGGTGGCCTGCATAGCCGGCATTTACATACTCGGCTATGTGCAGGCTTTTGAGCCACAGCTCGCCATTATCAAAAAAACAATAGCTGTCGTTAAAGCTCACCTTGCCATTGCGCACCGATTTTATTTCGGAACCTGTAAGCACAATACCAGCCTTGAGCCTGTCTTCGATGGCATACTCATAGGTGGCAGGGCGGTTCTTTATATAAACGTTTTCAGACAAGGCAGTAGGGGTTGAAATTATTTCTTCATTGTATAATTAATGGCTCTGCTTTTCATTATACGGACATTGAGTCATTGAGCCATTACGCCATTGAGCCATTAGTCTTCATATACCATGCCAATACTTGTGACAGCTTATGTTTCAACGTTTTGCGGTCTACAATGAAATCAAGGAATCCGTGGTCCAGCAAAAACTCGGAGCGCTGAAAACCTTCAGGC
>CAIVKT010000388.1 GCA_903906615.1 uncultured Bacteroidota bacterium
ATCCGTACCAGCCTCTTTAAATCCTCATCACATGAACAACAATGAACTTACCGCCCTGGCCTTGCAGATAGCGCAAGGCCAGGTAGGCCAAAGCGAGCAGCCAATAGGCAGTAACAGCGGGCCAATGGTTAATGAATACCTCAAAGCTGCGGGGCTAAACCCGGGCTACGCCTGGTGCCAGGCATTTGTGTACTGGTGCTACCGCGAAGCAGCAGGGAAACTGAACAGGGGCAACCCGCTGATACATACTGCCGGGGTACACGACTGCTGGAATAAAAGCCTGGATAGCCCATTCATAAAAAGGTTACCTCGCGAAAATGCGATCAAAACACCGGGATCAATATTGCCCGGAATGCAGTTCATTCTTCTCTTTGGCACCACAGAAGGACACACAGGTATAGTTGAAAAAACGGAGGTTACAGCTACCGGTCTACTGATACACACCATAGAAGGCAATAGCAATACCAACGGCAGCAGGGAAGGCTACGAGGTAGTACGGCACATACGCAAGCCTGAAGATAAGTCACTGGCAGGCTTCATTCAATACTCATAAAAATGCTATTCATGAAAAATGCAAGATCACATTTCGACAACCATGTACGTGCAGATAAGCTCTACTTCACGAGCGATAAGCTGGCCTTCTTTGAAGAACAGAACGCACTTAACCACGCCAAGGGATTGCAAGACCGTAAGATAACCACCATGACCAGGGAAGAAGTGGATACTGAACTGGAAGAACTGGCTAACTACGATCCTGAAAATGATCTTTTGGCTGACCCGTACGATGAATACGATGCAGAATAATAACAGATCCAAAAAACTAAACAAACAATGGGAAGTGTAAATATTACGCTGGCCAACGGCCAGCTTGGAGGAACGATCCAAACGAATGACGGTATAGCCGGTATGGTGCTGACCGGTGTTACAGAAAGTGGCGGCTATACCACCGGTACGCCAATATTGGTAACAGGCATGGCCGATGTAGCCACTGCAGGCATAACAGCGACCTATAATCCTTTCGCCATAAAACAGCTACAGGAATTTTATGACCAGGCAGGCGATGGCGCGCAACTGTACCTGATGCTGACCGCAGCAACTGTAACCATAGCACAGATGGCCGACCACACCAATGTTAATGGCGCAAAAAAATTGCTGGATTATGCCAACGGCAAGATCAAAGTGCTGGGCCTCCTCAGTGACGATGTGGCTATAGCCAGCGGTGGCGGCACTATTACAGTAACGCACTCGCTGAATGCCGATGTATATACCGCGGCAAGCAATATGGCAGTGATGGCGGCAAGCTATTTCGAAGCAGAAAAGCCGTTCAGGTGTGTGATAGGGGGCAGCTCTTATGCCGGCACCCCATCGAGCCTCACTGATGAGACTACGGGTACTACAAATAACCGCACTGCTATATTGATAGGCGATACTGTGAGCGGCCATGCAGCATGTGTGGGCCTGCTGCTGGGTGTTGCAGCCTCTATACCTGTGCAAAGAAAAATAAGCAGGGTGAGATCAGGTGCGCTGACCAATACTGCTGCATTCCTGAATTCTACCACACTGGAAGAAAGTGGCAGTGATGCCTCAGTGATTGCAAGCAAAGGGTTTATCACCTTCATCACCTATCCTAATGTAAGCGGGTATTTCTTCAGTGGCGACCCAATGCTCACAGCCACCACTGATGATTATTGTATGCTGGCACGCGGCAGGGTGATAGATAAGGCCCACATTCTGGCCTACACCACATTTGTACAGGAAATAGATGACGAAGTACCCGTGAATGCAGATGGTACATTAGACGCGGGCTTCTGCAAGTGGCTGAGCCAGCAGATCGTGAACCAGGTGAATAACACCATGACCGCCAACAGGGAAATAAGCGCTATAAGCTGCTTTATAGACCCTGCACAAAATATACTAAGCACTAACCAACTGAATGTAGTGCTGACCGTAACACCGGTAGGCTATGCAACAGACATAGAAATAAGCCTTGGCTTCGATAACCCTGCCCAGTAGTACCTATAATATTTTATAACCGGATCAAGCAGTTAACAACACTGTTGGATCATAATACACTAAGCTATGCCATCAATACCATTTTTTGACAGTAAAGATTGTGAGTGGGCCGATATGACGGTAATATTTGCCGGGTCGCCACTCACCAAGATACGCGGCGTAAAATATAAGGCTGCGAAAGAAAAACAATTGCTGCACGCAGCCGGCGATGAGCCGATAAGCATACAAAGCGGCAACAGGACCTACGAAGGGCAGATAAAAGTGCTGAAGGGCGCGATAGATGATATGAACCGCGCAGCTATAGCGGCAGGCGGCGATGACATACTGGATATGCAATTCGACATCATCATCACCTACAAACCCAAAGGCACAAGGCCATTGCAGACAGACACATTAATGAATGTGGAAGTAAAGGATTTTGAAAAAGGATGGGAACAGGGTGCTAAAAATATGGATGTGACCCTCCCTATTGTTTTCCTGAAGCTGGAAACTGCGTAATAGATACCAAGCATTATTAAACACTAAATTATTAACTGATAATGTCAACTAACAAAAATACACTAACAGGGCAGGCTACTGAAGCCCAGGTAACAGAGTGGAAAGCCAAGCATAAGTACGGCATATACTCCATAGAAGTAGACGGGCATATAGGCTATTTTAAAAACCCGGGCAGGAATGAGCTGAACTGCGCCCTGAGCAAATCTGAAAGAGATAAGGCGCTTAATGTTTTTGAAGAGCTGGCCAATGTGACCTTTATTGGTGGCAGCGAAGAGATACTCAAAGACGACCAGATGTTTATTGGTGTGGCACAGGAGCTCAAGGAAAAGCTGGATGGCAAAAAGGCTACACTGGTAAACTTATAGAGGAGTCGCGCGGAGGCCCGGCTAGCGATTCCTTAGGATATCTGGAAACAATGTTGGAGTATCATTTGCCGGGAGTTGATCACCAATCATTGAGCGATAAAGCATTTGCAATGAAGATCGCACACTTGCGATACATCCTGGAAAAAACAAAAGAATAGCTATGCGTTCAATATCTTTTGCTTTTGTTCTGCAAATTCTTCTTCAGTCAATGCCCCGTCTTTTCTCAGTTCATTAAGCCTGAATAATTGGTCAGTAACTGAATCAATAGACGGTTTAGTTACCGTGAGCTGGAGTATTTTAGCTTTATACTCTTCGTCAGAGATCTTGGGTGAAACTAGAGTTACGATCAGGCCAACTATCGGTGAAAGAAGGAAGGAAAGAAAAAAGGCGCTTATGAAGCCAATCTTCCTCTGCTTGCCAATAAAAGCCGTCATCAAAGAAAAAACGACGAGCGCCACTATTATTAGACGGTAGTTCTCCAAAGTCTGAGCAAAAAGACCAAAAAGTAGTACGGCACTTGCAAAAATGATCGTTAATACGATCA
>CAIVKT010000389.1 GCA_903906615.1 uncultured Bacteroidota bacterium
CCCGAACTGGAGGAGTATGTAAAATACCTGGAAGGTATCTGGGACCGTAACTGGCTGACCAATAACGGCCCGCTAGTGAATGACCTGGAAATGAAGCTGAAAGAATATCTCGGCCTCAACCACTTGCTTTATCTCGGTAATGGCACCATAGCCCTACAGATAGCCATAAAGGCTTTAGCCCTGAAGGGAGAGATCATCACTACCCCATTCAGCTATGTGGCTACTACCAATTGCATCATCTGGGAAAATTGCAAGCCGGTGTTTGTTGACATTGATCAGCGAAGCCTGAATATAGACCCAACACTGATAGAGGCAAGCATTACAGCGCAAACCACAGGCATACTGGCTACCCATGTTTATGGCAACCCCTGCGATGTGGAAGCAATAGAAAAAATAGCTGCGAAGCACAACCTGAAAGTGATCTATGATGGCGCACATGCGTTTGGCGTAAAGTATAAAGGACGAAGTATTTTTGAATACGGCGATATCAGTACCTGTAGCTTTCATGCCACCAAGGTGTACCACACTATTGAGGGTGGTGCAGTGATCACTAAAAGCCCGGAGCTGTTAAAAAAAATGGCTCAATTAAGGAATTTCGGGCATAACGGGCCTGAGCATTTTGACGCGCCGGGCATCAATGGCAAAAACTCGGAATTCCACGCTGCTATGGGCCTCGTTAACCTTAAACATATAGATGGGATACTGGTTTCCAGGAAGGAGCAAGCCGAAAAATACAATAAGGCGCTGGTAAATTTAAGGGTAACACGGCCGATGATATTAAAAGGCGCAGACTGGAATTATTCTTATTATCCCGTAATATTTGAAACGGAAGAACAACTGTTAAGAGCTGTTCAGGAACTGAACCAGAACTGGATATACCCCAGGCGGTATTTTTATCCAAGCCTGTCGGCCCTGGATTATGTGCAGCACTACCCCACGCCGGTTAGCGATGACATTAGTAAAAGAGTGCTGAGCCTGCCGCTGTACCACACACTCAGAACAGAAGACATAGATTTTATTGCAAGAATATTGATTCGCACACAAAATTACTCGGCATAACTAAGGCATGTAAACGAAATGGAAAATGTAGTTTTATTCGGCGGTGGACTTCATGCAAATTGCTGTATAGATATACTGCTGCAGCAGGACAAGTACAATATCATCGGCATCATCGATTCCATAAACCCTGTGGGGGCTATGCTCTATGGCTACGAGGTAATTGGCAGACAGGAAGATCTGAAAGAACTTATTGAAGAATACGAGATAGACCGTGGCCTTATTTCGATAGGCGATAATTTTTCGCGTCAGTATGTGCGCGATTTCATTTTATCTGTTGTTCCAGACTTTAGGTTTGTGAATGCGATACATCCCAGCGTGGTCATAGGCCGTAATGTGGCTTTGGGCACAGGTATAGTAATGATGGCAGGCGTGATCGTGAATACGGAAAGTGTAATAGAAGATTTTTGCCAGCTTAGTACCGGCGCGCAATTGGAGCATAATGGCTTTATGGGCGAGTTCTCCCATCTTTCGGCGGGCTCAATAACAGGCGGTAAAGTATCTATTGGCAGGCTTTCTACGATCACACTTGGAGTTACTATACTGGACCGTGTAACTATAGGAAGTAATACTGTTGTAGGCTCCGGCTCACTGGTAGTGAAAGACCTGCCGGATAATGTGCTTGCGTATGGCACCCCTGCAAAGATCATCAGGGAGCGGGCGCATGGCGAGAAATTCCTTAAATCACTCTAATTTACTGTTCAAATATTTAAGGAGAAGTATGGCCACAAGCATCGATAAACAGGTAAGTGTTTTTATCATTACCTACAACCATGAAAAATTCATTGGCCAGTGTATCGATAGCATTGTGTCGCAGCAAACGGATTTCGATTTTGAGCTGGTGATCGGTGAGGATAAAAGCAAAGACAATACACGAGCCATCTGCGAAGCCTATGCCACGAAGTATCCATCTATCATCAGGCTACTGCCATCAGAGCTCAACTATGGGATCATAGGCAACCTGGACCGTACCCTGCAAGCCTGTCATTGTACATACATAGCTTCCTGCGAGGGCGATGATTACTGGACAGACCCGAAGAAATTGCAAAAACAATTTGACCTTTTAGAATCGAATCCTGATCTTTCACTTTGCTTCTCCGATGCCGAAACGACTGATGAGGCTGGCAATAAACAGGAAAGTATTTTCCCCATCCCTGGTAAAGAAGTGATCACGATCAGGGACATTATACTTGCCGAGCGGTGCTTTATCCCTACGGCCACTATGTTCTTCCGCAATATACTGCCAAAGCCGCTACCCGACTTTTCGCGTAAGATTGTGAGCGGAGATATTATGATGCACCTGCTGCTTACCGCAAAAGGTAACGCCAAAGCAATACCCGGCAATACGGCCATATACAGGTGGCATTATGGGGGCATCACTAAAACAGAGCAGCATAAGAAAGAAGGGGATCAGCAGGAGTTTAAACTGTACGAATATGCCAATGAATATCTCGACTATAAGTATGATGAAACATTCAGGGAGCGGCTGCTGAAAATGTCTAAAGTGAAATTGATACATGGTTCCAGGGATCTGAAAGGGATAGCAAAACTGAGGCATGTAATGAACAGCGCACCCAACTATTTTAAATACTCCAAAGGCATCAATATAAAAGAGGTGTTGTACTATTCTGCATTATTGTTCTTCCCATCGGTACTAAAAATGAAGAAGTAAGGCTGCTTTACAGAGTCAATACACTTTCTAATTTCCTATAGAGCTTTGCTGCATTGTATTGGAAGTTGCCCCACTCATTCACGATGAAATGCCTCGCATTATCTCCGAGGTGTTTTCTTTTGCCTTCATCATTGAGTAACTCCAGAAGGGCATTAGTAAGTGCAGGCACGTCTTTAGGCGGAACAAGTATCCCTGTTATCCCACTTTCCCTTATCACCTCAGGGTGGCCGCATACATTAGTGGTGATCACCGGCAGGCCTGACGACATGGACTCCATCACTACATTGGCCATGCCCTCCCAGTGCGAGGGCAAGCAGAAGATATCGGCCACATTAAAGAGCTTATTTAATGCGGCAGGCATTATTTCGCCAAGGTCCATGAAATGGTCTGCCAGCCCGCGCTTTGCAGCTTCTTCTTTCAGGTTGAACTCTGATGCGCCGGCATGAATAGCCACCTGCATAAAATTGCTGTTCGTTTTTTTTACCTCTGCTATCGCATCCAGCAGGTCGAGCCAGCCCTTTCTTTTGATGGCTGATGCAACCGTAAGGATAATTAGTTTATCCGTGGGTATGGTGTATTGCTGTTTTGTTTGTGCAATTTCCTGTGGCGTGCCGGGCTTAAAAAAATCATGCTCTACACCCATGAAGATAACATCGTAGGGCAGGTGCGTACCCAGTAGTTGATCAGATTCTTTACCCAAATAATCGGCCACAACAAACCGTGCATCTGCTTCTGTCCAGGTCTTTTTGACGATGTCGAAATTTACCTGCTTTTCTTTGGGATAGATAAGCACATCATCACCAATAGCCAGCACGCCCGATCTTACACCCAACATGTGCGCAGCCTCCTGCACCATAGCAGCATCGGGCAACCACTGCGAATAGAAAATATCTTTTGTGGGGTCTAACTGTATTTTGTGATCCCTGAAAAATGCTACAATAGCAGACACATACCGTTGCTGATACGTTTTCTTCATCAGCCTGTTTGGCCGCATATTGGCTACGCGGGGGTGATATACTGTGATGCCATCATAATCGCGCTGCACGGGATAAGCCATAGCCGCTTGCTTCTTCCAGTCGGGATGTAGTGCCGAGAATGGAAATGGCGGGTGCCACGGCACCGGTATGACCACCTTCAACTCGGCACCGCTCTCTATAAGCCCCTTGTATTGCCGGTGCGCGAATATGCCGGCCCAGGTCATACCTGGCCGGTCGTAAGGATACATGGAAGGGAAAGCCCAGACGCGCATACGGAAAGATAAAAAAATAAAAGGCTATCCACGGGATAGCCTTTAAAATTATTGAAACAAATTGATTACTCGAGTTTGAAAGAGATCGGCTGAGTGAAATAAACCTTCACCGCCTTACCATTCTGCTTGCCGGGCTTCCATTTAGGCATAGCCATTACCACGCGCTTGGCTTCTTCATCGCAACCGGAGCCAATGCCACGCACTACCTGCACATCAGAGATAGAACCATCTTCATTTACCACAAATTTCACGATCACACGGCCTTCAATGTTGGCTTCGCGGGCTGCATCAGGGTAATGAATGTTTTTAGAAAGATAAGCAGTAAGATCGTAGCCGGATACCGGTGGCTGCTCCACATAGCTGAAAATTGCCGGGGCTGCCGGGGCTGCTACCACACCTGTACCTGTGGAAGGGGCGACAATACCCGGATCTATACCGTTAGGGTCGCCTTTTTCGTCCTTAGGGCCAGAAGCTGTGATCTCCTTCTGCGGAGGCGGCACTTCTTCTTCCTTCACTTCTTCATCCTTCTTGATGACCGGCGGGGTAAATTTCACCGTTGGCTTTACAGGAGGAGGTGGTGGCGGTGGCGGAGGTAATTTCTTCGGATCCACAGGTGGCAGTTCTGCAAGTACTACTTCTTTTTTCACAGCCGTTACTTTTTTCTCAACACGAACATTCATGTTAATTATAGCGTAAGCAGCCGTTGCTAACCCTATACCCAAAAGCACCAAAAGCGAGCGCATTACACGTTTGTAGTAGTTTTTGCGCAATTCGTAGCCACCGTAAGCTTTATTGCGTCCCTCGAAAATTATATCGAGATAGTCACTGCTCAGTATTTTATTAATATCCATTTTTAGTCCTTTTTTAGTCTAAAGCTATGGTTTCAGATCGTTACCTGGCTTTATACTGTAGAGCAATTAGTTACAAACTACAGAAACAATAACAAGCGGTTATTTTACACCGTTTGCCACCTCAGTTTCTTTAATAAAGTTTTGATCAACATCAGTAATATCAATGATAGCGTATACTTTGATGTCATTAATATTCATTTCGTCGAGCATATTCACCATATCACCATAACTGCTGGTGGTGTCAGGTTTTATGAGTACGGTCATTTCGTCTTTCGCGGTCAGTGTGCCGGCGCGCTTCATGTCATCTACCATTTTTTTCTTGGCTATGATCTCATCGCGTATACCATTTTTAGCGGCAAAAGTTGTTGCTTTAAGATCAGGTGGCTTTGTCGGGTCGCTGGCCATGCCTTCGTAATAATAAACACGGTGATTTTTGCTCAGCAATACGGTGAGCGCCACACTCTCTTTTATCTTATTAGGCTCCACTTTGTCATTAGGGTCCTTATAAGGCATGTTGATCTCCATTGTTTTTGGTTTGGCCAGCGTTGTTGTATACATGAAGAATGTGATCAACAGGAAGCCAAGATCCACCATGGGGGTAAGATCGATACGTGTACTTAATTTTTTACCTTTTTTGACGCCGGGGCCTTTTTTATGCCCCCCGCCCGAGGTATCCATTTCTGCCATAACAATCTATTTTTTATACTATACTAAAATATCTGGTACTCATTATTTCTTTGCATCAGACTTGTGCGCGTCATCATAAGCGGCTGTACCCACAGGTATTCCCTTCAGGTCCGTGATCAGGTTAAACTTGAATATTTTATACCCTTCCAGTGTTTTGATGATCTTCTGCACGCTTGGGTAAGATGCCGCGCCATCGGCCTTGATACAAATACGTATCTTACCATTGGTGGTTCTGGCCGCCTTTATCCATTCAGCTAATTCATTGTTTGGGGCTAATACTGCTGTGTCAGCCGGTATGCCGGGTGCATTCACCTCATCCACTTTTTGCTGGTCAGGAGTTGCATCGAGGTATGCTTTCAGCGCACTAAATGGTATACCTTCAGATGCATCTGCGACAAAAGTGTTCATTTCTTCTTTTGTCAGTTTCAGGTCTTTATCGGAATTGACCATTTCTATCACTGACTGGCGTGTAGGCCGGTCATCCATAGCCACATATATCCTTCCTTTTGCATCTACAGTAAGTAGCAAAACGATATCACCGTGCGGCACAGTTATATCAGAGATAGATTTAGGAGTAGATACAACCACCGGCTCAGGTGGCTTGAACTTGGTTGCCAGCATGAAAAACGTGAGCAGCAAAAACGCCACATCACACATCGCCGTCATGTCGATATGAGTACTTTTTCGTGGTAAACTTGCGTGAGGCATCTTGTAAAGTAAAAAATTAAAAGTAAAAAATTAAAGCACACACTAATTAATAATAGTATATCTATTATAGAGACGCATTTTTCAGTAGATTCCACAAACGCGTGTTACATATTTTTTATTCAGATAAAAACCCGGTATTGCCGGGTCCTTATCTAAGTAAAACGATACACTTATTATTTGTAGTATGTAGCGAAGCTCTGTGTCAATGTAAAGCCGCTTTCGTCGATGCCATAAGTTACACCATCAATAATGGTAGTAAAGAAGTTATAAGACACGATAGCGATAAATGAGGTACTGATACCAAGGGCGGTATTGATAAGGGCCTCAGAGATACCTTGTGCAAGCGCAGTAGCATCGCCGCCGCCGCCGCTGGCACCGAGGGCCGAGAACGAACGGATCATACCAAGTACCGTACCGAACAGACCCAACAGGGTAGCACACGATGCGATGGTAGAAAGGAACACAAGGTTCTTCTCCAGCATAGGCACTTCAAGAGCGGTAGCTTCTTCGATCTCTTTCTGTATGTTCATCACCTTCTGATCGGTAGTGAGTTCATTGTTGGTGGTCATGTCACGATACTTGTGGAGGCCGGCGCGCATTACATTACCTACAGAGCCCGCCTGCTTGTCGCACTCAGCGATAGCAGCATCAATGTTCTTATTGGCCAGGTGATACTGCACTTTACGTACAAATTCACCACCATCTACTTTGCCCTTTGCTTTAAACACAGTAAGTGTGCGCTCTACCACGAAAGATATAAGCGTGAGCAGTGTAGCCAGCAATATAGGTACCACGAAACCACCCTGGTACATCAGACCCAAAAAGTTTCCTTCTTTCGCATGCATCTTCTCCGCATCCTGGAAATTGCTTGCACTGCCCATCACAAATTTCCAGATAAGGTAGCCCACTACTATACATGCAGCAACGATCAGCAGGTTCAGTACAAAGTTATTTGAGTTCTTAGGCTTTCCTGCATTTCCATGGGAAGCGGAAGGTCTTGCTGCGGCTGTTTTTACATCTGCCATAATTCTGATTTTTTAGATTTTTTGTTGCTGATTATTGATTAAGAATAAAATTTTTGTGCGTTTGCAAAGATATACGTACCACCCAAAAAAACAATTTTGGGAGTGAAAATATTTTCAAATATAGGGGTTTAATCTTACGGCAGTCCTAAAGAACTGTTATGTTTTTTTTACCCGACCTGATAAAACGCCCAAGCCCCTGATTTATTGCCTGTTAAGGCTTAAAAGTTTCTACCCGCTGTTTTATGCCTCTACCTTATATAGACGTAATTTTGAGGCCATTCCTTGGTATCCGGCAGAAATAATTTTTTTACTGTTACATTGGCAGATAAATTTTAGCTTTGGCCG
Organism: uncultured Bacteroidota bacterium; assembly: GCA_903906615.1. Classification (GTDB taxonomy): domain Bacteria; phylum Bacteroidota; class Bacteroidia; order Chitinophagales; family Chitinophagaceae; genus Nemorincola. The sequence continues at coordinate 7,594 of CAIVKT010000389.1, forward strand.
ATGAAAAATATCCCGA
>CAIVKT010000390.1 GCA_903906615.1 uncultured Bacteroidota bacterium
CATATCTTTGGGCTGTATGGACATAACACATCTGCTGTTATATATTTTGGGATGTATTTTGCTCATGGGCTTTTTTGCAGGCACAGAGATAGCCTTTATCTCTGCCAATAAACTGAACATAGAACTGCGCAAAAAACAGGGCAAGGTATCGGGCCGCATACTGGCGCGCTTCATGGAGAATCCTTCCGAGTTCATAGGCACCAGCCTTGTGGGCGTAAATGTGCTGTTGGTAGTCTATGGCCTGCTGGCTACCGAGGTCACTGCAAAGCTGTTGCTGCAATACCATATCACGCTTGCCGAATACCCCAAGCTGCTGCTGGATACACTCTTAGCAACTGTTGTGATCCTTATTTTTGCGGAGTTCCTGCCAAAGGCTATATTCCGCTCCAAGGCTGAAGTGGTGCTTAGCCTGTTCAGTGTACCCATGCTGGTGATGTACTGGATATTTTACCCGGTGGCCAAGATATTCGTGGCCATCTCTGAGTTTATACTCAAGTACCTTTTTAATGTGCGCATCAAAGAGAATAAGCAGGTCTTCAACAGGGTAGACCTGGAACTGCTGGTAAAGCAAAGTATGCACGGCCACGAGAACGAAACCAGTGATGTGAATACGGAACTGTTTGAGAATGCCCTGTACCTGGTGAACGTGCGCATACGCAAGTGCATGGTGCCACGCAATGAGGTGGAAGCTATTGATGTAACTGAGCCTATAGACGAACTTCGCAAGAAATTCATAGACACCAAGCTATCCAAGATCATTGTGTATGACGACAGCATAGACAACATTGTGGGCTATGTGCATCACCTGGACCTGTACCGCCGTCCACAGGCCATCAAAGAGATACTGCACTCCATAACCCCTATACCGGAGGCTATGAGCGCGGTAGACCTTATGAACCGCTTTACAAAAGAACGCAAGAGCATTGCGTGGGTAATAGATGAGTTTGGCGGCACCGCAGGAATAGTGACCATGGAAGACGTGCTGGAAGAGATCTTCGGCGACATCAATGATGAGTACGACGAGCAGGAGCATGTAGAGAAGCAAATATCCGAGAACGAATACATATTCTCAGGCCGCCTGGAGCTGGACTACCTGAATGAAAAGTATGATTTTGCATTCCCTACCGATGATTCTGAAACGCTTTCCGGCTACATCATTGCCCAGCATGAGACCATACCGAAGATAAAGGAGCGCATCATTATAGAGAACTACGAATTTGATATACTGCTGGTAACTGATACCCGCATAGAAACCGTGAAAATGAAGATACTAAGGCCCATATAACCATCTTTAAAACACACTGCCATGCCTGTACTACGACCTTTCAACCTCAACCAATGGATAGCTGATAACCGCCACCTGCTGAAACCACCCGTGGGCAATCAATGCGTGTATAAAGCTGCCGATGATTTTATAGTGATGGTAGTGGGCGGCCCCAACAGCCGTAAGGATTTTCATTACAACGAAGGCGAGGAACTGTTTTACCAACTGGAAGGCGATATAGTCGTGCGCATACAGGAAGACGGCAAGATCGTGGATATACCCATCAAGCAGGGTGATATGTTCCTGCTGCCGGGGCGCACACCGCACTCGCCGCAGCGTGGCGCCGATACCGTGGGACTGGTACTGGAAATAAAACGCAAGACCGAAGAGATGGACGGCTTCATGTGGTTTTGCGAGAACTGCGACAACAAGCTCTACGAAGAGTTTGCCCACATCACCGATATTGTAGCCCAGCTACCACCAATCATGAACCGTTTCTATGATGATAAAGAAAAATGCACCTGTACCAAATGCGGCACTGTAATGCAGCGGCCTGTTTAATAAATGTGATTGAATGTGAGGAATGTAATTGAATGTGGCCTTCAATACCGGCCTGTGTTGGTTGATAAGTTGATAGGCCGATCAATAGGGAATGGCATTCGTATAATTTGATAGCAGATAATGAGGGGAAGCCCCTTTAGGGGTTTGGGGTTTTTATTTCTTCATTCCCGGGTATTTCATCTTCAACCCCTTCAATGTTTCCAGCAGCGTTTTGGCAACGAGGTAAGACTTGTACCAGTTCTGGTCGGCGGGGATGATGTTCCAGGGGGCTGTTTCACTGCATTGTTCAAACACATCTTCGTAGCATTCCATATATTTATCCCACAGCTTAGATTCTTTAAAGTCTGCTGCATTGTACTTCCACATTTTCTTAGGGTCCTGTAGGCGTTCTTCCAATCGCTTCTGCTGCTCGCCATGCGATACATGCAGGTAAAATTTAAGGATGTGCGTATCGTTATTATCTGCGATAAGCCGCTCAAAATCATTGATGGCGTGCATCCTTTTCTTTGCTGTATGGTCGTCTATCAGCTTGTGTACACGTGTTATCAGCACATCCTCATAGTGCGACCGGTTGAAGATGTGTATCATCCCTTTGGCCGGGGCGTGTTTATGTACACGCCACAGAAAATCATGATCCAATTCTTCCTTGGTAGGCTCTTTAAATGATACCACGTTCACCCCCTGCGGGTTCATACTCGTGAACACATCCCTTGCCAGTCCATCCTTGCCTGCGGCATCCATACCCTGTATTACCACCAGTATGCTGTGCTTGCCTTCGGCATACAGCAGGTTTTGCAGGTCATCCAGCTCCTCCAGTATATGGTGCAGTTCAGTCTTAGTTGCATCTTTATCCACACCCCCCGGTGCCCGTGTATCTATATGCTTCAGCTTTATCTTTTTCATAAAAAAATTATAAAGGCAACTTTGGGATTTGGAATTTGTCTTTTGGGATTTGGAATTTAATTCATCATCCTCCTATAAGCCTTTATAAATATCGCGCCCAGGTTCTTATAGGGTGGAACATAGTCGGCAAACAGCTTTTGCGCATCCGGCTTGTTCTGGAAGTACTCATCAAGTTCCCGCCACATCGTTATCCAGTTGATATCTTCACCATCCAGCAGGCGAGAGTTGATGGCTTTAATGATCGGCTCATTCACAGAGTGCGCGCCCGTTTGTTTAGAAGATATGATGTGCGCATCAGGCGTTTTATCCAATACCAGCGATAGGTTGTGGTATCCGCCACACGAACCCAGCACCACTATCTTCACGCGTTTATTGAGGCGTGCTATGGTCATAGGCAGGTGGTAGCTATGCCCGCGGTGTATCATTATTGTTGGGTGTATGCCGCTGTCGTTCAGGAATTTGGCCAGCCTGTTTTGTGCGTCATCATCATCCGGTTCCTTCAGCGGCAGGTTGGCGTAGATCACGGTCTTGTGGCCTTCCATCGAGGCTATCTCCGTCCAGTATTGGTTAGTAGTTACCTTCCATTTAGGGTCGTTCTTGAATTGACCCATATAGCTATCGTAGCTGTCCTGCCCGTCTTTATCGCCAAAGAAAAACACCTGCTGGTACACAATGCCCGAATCATCCACCAGGTCTTTATACAGCACCTTGTTGATGGGCGATAACTTCAGCCGCGCCGATGCCACCGCCGCGCCCGTATCGCTGCCCGATATGTTGTTGCTCTCAAACAGCCGTGCAAGCAGGCTATAAATGATCAGCCCCTTCTTGCTATGCTCTTTAAAAGATTGCTCATAATTCTCTTTCACCTTTTTCTCTAAGAAGACGGTGAGGGCCGAGTCGCGTATGCTGCCAAAGGCATCGGCAACATCTACAGCGCCTTCCAGCTCGTCATTCTTGCCTTGCTCCAGGCCACCTATAAAGTTGGTCATAAGGGCAGTCTTTATGGTATCATCCATAGTGCCCAGGAAATCAGTGAGGGTGTTGTAGCCCGCGCACATGCGTATGAACGTGCGGAAGTGATTATTGTGCACACTATCCAGCAACTGATCGCCCTTCATAGGCTTCATGCGCGCCAGCAGGCGGTTGAAGGTACCTATGAAGCTGCTCGTGTATATTTCGTCCTGCCCCAGTATCAGTATGTAGTAAAGCGATGTGGCGGGCAGGCTGTCAATGCACTTAAAGCGCACCTCGTCCTTTTCTTCGTGCAGCTTGTTCATCTGCCGCACATATTCGCCCAGGGCACGGTAGCTTAGCTCGTCTGTGTATATGCGCTTGGCTATGGTGTCGTTATTCAGCGTCAGGCGCACAAGGTTCTCAAAGTCTTGGTTGGGGTTTGCGGCTATCTCGTCTATCTCTTCTACTGTCTTACGGTGGTTGTATATATCGCTCACAAAGGGCAGCGCCTTTGGTGGCGCTTTAGAGTGGGCTGCTATCTTCACTATGGCCTGCACCAGTTCGTCCTGTGTATTATATACTGCGTTCTTCAGCGGGTAGTTGGTACTGGTGGCATAGTTCAGTACCACGTCCGGCACTATGCGGGCGGCCGCGGCTATGATGTTGTGCGCAAAAGTATCATTGGCAAATTCATCCAGCCGCTTGATCATCAGCACCGGGTCTGCCTTGCCCATTTGGGTATAGAGATAGGCGCGGGCCTGCGGCTGGTTATCCAGCAACACCTTGCCGTTATCAACCGAGAAGAGGTTGGTATTGGCCACCACAAATTGCATCATCTTATTCTCGTTACTGGCTACCAGCATAGTGTCCATATTATCCACCAGCGTGGCATAGAAGGCAGGGTCGGGGTGCGGGTCGCCATTGTACAGGCGCAGCATCTCCCACACGGCCTGCAGGCTGCGTATCTTCTGCTGGTTGTCCATCACCTCGTCGCGGCCATTGGCCGGCATGTTCTCTATCATCACCTGCATACGATCTACATCATACATAAACGCGTAGGTAAGAG
>CAIVKT010000391.1 GCA_903906615.1 uncultured Bacteroidota bacterium
AGCCCGATGGCGCGCAGCTGTGCTGTATGGCCCTGGGCTGGGTACCCATCTACAACCATTCCTACGCCTCCTCCTGCGAATATTTCATGAACTACGACGACCAGACCATCCTCCTGAAAACCGTCCGCGAAATACCCCCCGGCCAGGAACTCACCATCAACTACAATGGCGACTGGAACGATGAACAACCTGTGTGGTTTGATGTGGCAGGGTAGTCGTTAGTTGTTAGTCGTTAGTAGATAGTCAGGATAGATATAGGGAGTAGATATTAGATTGAGAGTTGTTACGGTATCCCTTTTGAGACAAATAGGAGGGTCTGGTAATGGCCTCTTTAGATATAGGTTGTACTCGCGCCTATTTACTAAAGACTATCTACTGTCTACCAAAGACTAACGACTAAAGATAAAACAATTAACCCCGCACATGGCGGGGTCAATTACTTCAGTGCTATAAAAGATGCAATTAAGCGATCTCAACTTCAGCGCCGGCTTCTTTCAGCTTGTTAGCTATATCTTCAGCTTCAGCCTTGCCTACGCCTTCTTTCACGTTCTTAGGAGCGCCGTCTACCAGTTCCTTAGCTTCTTTCAAGCCAAGGCCAGTGAGGTCCTTAACGATCTTTACAACGTTCAGCTTAGAAGCGCCTGCGCTCTTCAATACTACGTTGAAAGAGGTCTTTTCAGCTGCAGCAGCTACTTCGCCGCCACCACCGCCTGATACAACAACTGCAGCTGCAGCTGGCTCAATGCCGTATTCTGATTTCAATACATTCGCCAGTTCCTGTACATCTTTTACAGTAAGGGCTACTAATTGTTCTGCTAATGCTTTAACGTCTGCCATTGTATTATGTTTTAGAAATTTGTTTTTAAAAATTGTTTACTGTTCTACTTTGTAACGATATATTGGACTTGGAAGCCTGATTTAATGTGGAAATGTGCAAATTTACTAATGTGCAAATTTGAGCATTTCCGTTTTGATACCCATTGCATAATTGAGCTATTACGCAATTGAGCCATTTGCTTACGCTTCTGCCGGGGCAGTTGCTTCTGCGCCTGCTTTCGACTCGTGGTGGTGCAACAATGCAGCCAGTACGCGTTTTGCAGGAGATTGCAGCAAACCGATAACCTCGCCGATAAGCTCGTTCTTGGTTTTGATCTGTGTGAGGGCAACCAACTGGTTGTCGCCGGTAAACAGGTCTGTGCCAATGAGGGCAGCTTTCAGGATAGGCTTTTCTTTAGTAGCGCCACCCTTGCGGAAAGAGGTAAGGATCATTGCAGGCTCTTTAGGCGAATCAGAGAACATGAGGGCTGTAACACCGCTCAGTGATTCGTAAACGCCGGCATATTTCTCGTCATTAAAGCTTTCGAGGGCTTTCTTGATGAGGGTGTTCTTGGCAACCTTCAGTTCCACGTTCTTTTCAAAGCAAAGGCCGCGAAGCTTGCTCACCTGTGCTACCGTCAAAGATTCGGTATTGGTGATGTAAAAGTTGGTGTACTGTGAGAATTTCCCTTTCAGTACTTCTATTGCTTCATTTTTTTGAGCAGGAGTCATTTTTAAAAATTTGAAAATTTGAAAATGTGAAAATGAGAAACGGTTATTATCTTGTACCTGGTTTCCATCCTATTTTCAAAATGTTATTAAATCAATTTTCAATTTAGCGCTGAGTGAATTTGCACATTTTGCATTTTCACCTTTGCACATTATTAAGCTACAGTTTTAGTATCAATGGTCAGGCTCGGGCTCATTGTTGATGCCATGCTTACGCCTTTCAGGTAAGCACCCTTAGCCGATGATGGTTTCAGGCGAATGAGTGTATTGATCAGCTCCTGAGCATTTTCAGCGATCTTGGCCGGCTCAAAAGATATGCGACCGATAGAGGCGTGGATGATACCGGCCTTGTCTATCTTGAACGCTATCTTACCACCCTTTACTTCATTTACTGCATTGGCCACGTCATTGGTCACAGTACCTGTTTTAGGGTTGGGCATCAGGTTACGAGGTCCGAGTATCTTACCCAGGCGGCCTATCTTAGGCATCACCGATGGGGTAGCTACTATTACGTCTACATCTGTCCAGCCACCTTCTATCTTTGAAACGAATTCATCAAGGCCCACGAAGTCGGCGCCTGCTGCTTTTGCTTCAGCTTCTTTATCAGGGGTACAAAGCACGAGTACACGCTTTGTTTTACCGGTGCCGTGTGGCAGTGTCACAGTGCCACGGATGGCCTGGTCTGCTTTCTTTGGATCCACACCAAGGCGGATATGCACATCTACTGAGCTATCAAATTTGGTAGCGTTGATACCTTTTACAGTAGACGCTGCTTCAGAGAGTGTGTATTGTTTGTTTTTATCGAGTTTAGCTTCTACAGCTTTTCTTTTTTTAGTGATTGCCATTGCATCAAAAATTTAGTAAGGTAAACAATGCATTAAGCCCAGGGAGCTTTGCCTTCTACAGTGAAGCCCATGCTGCGGGCAGTACCGGCAACCATTTTCATGGCGCTTTCTACTGTAAAGCAGTTCAGGTCGGGCATCTTGTCTTTAGCGATAACTTCTACCTGTTCCCATGTTACCTTGCCCACTTTCTGCCTGTTAGGTTCTTTCGATCCTTTAGGTTGTTTAGCGAGTTCCATCAGCTGCACAGCGGCAGGAGGAGTTTTGATAACAAAGTCAAAAGACTTGTCTGTGTAAACCGTAAGTGTTACGGGGAGGATCTTGCCCATCTTGTCCTGTGTGCGCGCATTGAATTGCTTGCAGAACTCCATGATGTTGACGCCTTTAGAGCCGAGCGCCGGGCCGATCGGAGGGGCAGGATTTGCTGTGCCTCCTTTTACCTGCAGCTTTACAAAGCCGCTGATTTCTTTAGCCATTTTTTAATTTTTGGTGTTAACGAATGTTCTCCGCCAGGGCGGATACTATTTCTCCCATGCAACCTTAATATAAGAGCAAACTGAGAATTGGACTGCAAAGGTAGGGAAAAAGATATATTCAACATACATTTTCCTGAAATATTTTTTAGTAAAAATGCACCGTGGGTAATGGCATAGATTTAGTGCCGATTCTCCTGATAAAATTTATTCCTATGATACGGAAATTATCTTCAGGCAAATATCGCATTTATTCTATTAAGAAGGATGCGAAGACGAATAAAAGGAAGAACCTCGGCACTTTTGATTCCCTGGCCGATGCGAAAAAGCATGAGCAGGAAATTCAATATTTTAAGCACAAATAGTCACTACGTAAAAATACATATATTATGAAACCAAAGAAACGAGCCTATGGCGCTCATCCTAAAAAGGTGAGCAAGAAAAAGAAGGCCAGAGTAGTAAGTTTGCTTGAAGCAGCTATGATCGGTAATACTGCGCCTACTATGGCCGGGCTATAGTAGCTGTGCTAAAGACGTTGTCTTTAACATTAAAAAAAATCGCCCCGGATATGGGGCGATTTTTTGAATAGGTCTTTTTAAGCTTATTGTGCTATAACAAGGTGGTAAACCTGGTTGGTAGATCCGGAATGAATGCTGAGCAGGTAAGTACCGTTTGCAATGTTATTACCCAACTGTATCTTCTGGTCTATTGCGCCGTTCTGCGACATTGTCTTAGTAGTATAGATCACCTGGCCGATCATGTCTGTGATCTCTATGGTTACTTCTTCATTGACAGTAGTACCCAATGTACCGCTGATGCTGAATGTACCCTTATTCGGGTTTGGTATGAGCTTCACATCGCTGTTAGCCGCATTAACCTGTTTAACACCCACATTGCTTACAAACATAGCGATAGAGTTGAAGCCTACGAGACCCGCGCAACCACCACCTGTAGTAACCTGGCAGGTAACTGAATCGAGGTTGTAGAAATCATTGTAAGAGAATGTAGAGCCGGTAGCGCCACCTATCGGTATATGGTTCACACTCCACTGGTAAGTAGGGGAAGAGCTGCCATTTACCAGTGTTACATCAAAGTTCACTGTTTCGCCGGTTGAGATATGGTTGCTTGGATTGGCAACTATAGTAACTACAGGTATAGCAGGCGAATCAACTTCGATGTGGAGTGGTGTGCTGGTGATCGTATTGGAGAGGCGGCAAACATAATTGCTTGTCATGATCACATAAACGTTATCACCGTTTGCAGGGGTGTAACCATAGGTAGCTGTTGTAGCACCACCGATAACATGGCCATCAACAAACCACTGGTAAGTAGCATCTGTGCCACCGTAGCCCGGATCAGCCGTGAAAGTGGCAAGAGTACCGAGGCAAAGCTGGAGGCCATGGTTAGAAGACACGCTAACAGTAGGATCTTCCTGCGGAAGTACAGTTAATGTTATAGAATTGCTCACTGAAGGAGGCGTAGCGCAAGTTGCACTGCTCACTAAAGTTACACCGATAACGTCCCCGTTTGCAGGTATGTAGCTGTAAGTTGCAGTACCTGATGCGGTGTGGCCATTTACCGTCCAACTGTAAGATGGGCTGCCACCTGCATTTGTAGTGATGGCTGAGAAAGTAGTGAAGCCGCCGGAGCACAATGTATCGCTGTGGCGACTGTCGTCAATACTAACTGTTGGTACTACTATCGGGTTAACAACGATCACTGCGCTGCCGGCCATGTTAGAGCCGCAGGTAGTGGTAGTATTGGTAGCAGAAACGGTATATGTACCGGCTGCTGTCTGCAGGCCGAAATCAAGCGGAGTGCCAGAACCGCCTGGGAACGAACCGATAGTAGTGCTTGTAGTTGTATTGTACAAAGTATAGCTAACATCAGAAGCAGAACTGCTGAGGCCAATGTGAACACCTGCTGTGCCTGCGCAATAGCTGCCACCACCGGTTACACTATACACCGTAGGTAATGGATTGATAACCACTGTAGCACTGCCTGACATTGTGTTGACGCAACCTGTAGCAGAATTTGTGGCGATAACTGTGTAGCTTCCTGCGCTATCAGCCAAGCCGAAATCGAGGCTGCCTGAAGTGCTGCTGCCCAGCAATGAGCCAAGTGTAGCGGTGGTACCATCATACAGTTGGTAAGAAATTCCTGTTTCAGAACCGCTGATGCCTACGTGAACGCCTGCAGCACCTGGACAGAAACCGCCGCCACCTGTTACAGAGAATACACTAGGTAATGGGTTGATGCTTACGGCAACGGTACCAGTCATTGTGCTGCTGCAACCGGTAAGGGTATTGGTAGCCACAATAGAGTAGGTGCCTGCTGCTGTTCTTGGACCAAGGTCGAGGACCGTGCCTGTACCATGAACCGGTGCGCCTGAAATAAGTAAGCCGTTCATAACCTGGTAATCAACATCGAGAGTAGAACCAGTGAGGCTGATATCTGCGCCTGAACCACCTGCGCAATAAGGACCACCACCTAAGATAGTGTATGCCGCCGGTACAGGGTTAACTGATACGATAGCAATACCCGACATATTGCTGGTGCATGTAGTAGCTGTGTTTGTAGCAACTACAGTATAAGCGCCGGCTGTTGTTTCGATACCGAAATCAAGTGCCGTACCCAGACCAGATAAAGTTGTACCTGTATAAACGCTATTGTGATATAAAGCATAAGTGATGCCGGCGTTTGAGTTGCTGAGGCCAATATGATCGCCTGCTGCACCTAAGCAATAAGTGCCGCCACCAGTGATGGTATAAGTAGCAGGCAATGGATCGATAACAACACTTGCAGTGCTGGTCATGGTGTCCATGCAACCTGTTGCGGGGTTTTCTGCGATGATGCGGTAAACGCCTGCTGCTGTCTGGTAGCCGAAAGTTATGCCGCTGCCTGTACCTGCTACTGCTGTGCCTGCTGATGTAGAACCATCATATAGCTGGTAGCTGATACCTGCATCAGAATTGCTTAAAGAAACAGGGATACCTACACCGCCTGCGCAATAGTTACTACCTACGCTGAGTGTGCTGTACCTTACCGGTAATGGGTTGATGCTTACGTTAACGCTGCTGCTCATGTTATTAACACATGCGGTAGTGCCGTTTGTAGCCATAATGGTATACGTGCCAGCGGCGGTCTGCGAACCAAATGTGATAGCGAAGCCTGTACCTGCAACCGGAGTGCCGGTAGGCGCTGAGCCATTCATCAACTGGTAAGAAACACCTGTATTAGAACCTGTAAGTGTAACAGGAACGCCTGTACCGCCTGCGCAATAAGCGCCACCACCTGATACAATATACTGCGTAGGTAATGGATCAATTACCACGGTTGCTGTGCCTGTCATCACATTATTACAAGTAGTAGAAGCGTTAGCAGCCATTACCGTGTATGTACCTGCACCGGTAACTGAAGTGAAATTAAGCGTGCCGCCTGTGCCAGCGATTGCAGTACCGGAAGGTGTACCGCCATTATATAACTGGTAAGTGCTTGTAGTTTCAGAGCCGCTTAAAGTGATCGTTACTCCGCTACCACCTGAGCAGTAGTGACCGCCACCGCTAACTGTAAAAGGAGCAGGCAATGAAATAACGTTGATCGTAGCGCTTCCTGTCATGGTATTGGTACATG
>CAIVKT010000392.1 GCA_903906615.1 uncultured Bacteroidota bacterium
CTTCTATACCTAATACAGATGTATCAGGTCCATATATCTGCAATACCCAGTCATATGCACCTACTGATACCGGATCAATAACCTTTACATCTATAGGGGCCTGACCAAGAATGTATGTCGCAGAATCAACCTTATTGTTTGCAAGAGCTATAGCTTCCGAAGCGGGATCCAGTTCTACATCATTACCACCATTACCTACGCCTTCGATCCTTGTCACAACAACACCCGTACCATATTCAGAGTTGAGTACAGTACCCATATCCCCGTTAGCAGGGTTTGGCAACGCTGTTACCACCTGTATATCAGTACCACCTTCACCATGAGCGCTGCCTAAGTATGGCTGATCCTGTGTATTTACAGAATTCAGCGGATCAAAGTTTGCAAAGTTGTTGTAAGCATATGCGATCGCCACGAAATAATAGCTATGATAGTTTATAAATATTTTATCAGAACCTGTAGCAAACTGATCGCTGGTAAGCACGAAGCTATGCACTATACCACTATCCTTACCATTAACTTTTATGGAAGGAACGTTGGTTGTATCAGAGATAGCAATGTTTTTTGTGTAGTTCACTATCTGGGTAACGCCATCTTGCACGTCACACTCAAATACTTCTACTGCTTTAGTATTGTCCACTTCTCCTGTAGTCTGGTCAAATATTTCAGCAGATGTTACTTGTCCATTGGCCAGCTGGAATACCCTGTAACCCTGGAATTTATACAAAGTATCATTATTTACACCTTTTGCTTTTAATGCAACCTGGTGATATTGGATCGAATCAGCATAATTGCCCAGCACACTTTTGGATGTATCTCCATAATGTTCGCCAAAGTTATTGCTGCCGTAATCATTTACCATGTAAAAAACAAGCTTCCTGTCCAGTTCCCTAACCACAAGCCTTGGAGCTTCAGGACCTTCTACAGTTTTGAAATCATTATCGAATAATGCCTGCGCCTGGTCATCTATGCTCTTGATCGTTTTGAAGTTGGTGCGTGGGCAGCCACCAACACCGGATGCCCATATACAGCCAAAGGTTATATCATTGATAGCGCCGGGATCCAAAGTGAATGGACCTGAAGAGAAGATAAAACGCCTGTCACCGGGATTATTATTACAAGAACACTCAGACCACTCGCTTGTATTACCCGGGTCGCCCCAGAACACGAAGTTGGAAGTAGGGCCTGAACCATATCCTTTTGAAGGAATACCAGCCCCCATGAAGTCATCAGAAAAACGCTGCCCGTTACGTATAGACCCGGTCATGTAGAAGTATATCTGCACACCATTGTCCGGGTTACCGATCGTACTCGCATCGTTGTTGTAATATGTAAAATTGGTCATTCCCAATTGTTGGAAAGTATCCACTAAAGGCGGAGCACGATGTATGACCCTCTTTGGTCCCTGGAAGAAGTCGAGGCCCACCTGTGGAGGATTAACACCGTAGCTGTTCACCGGGTGGCCGCCACCTGCACCATCGTCATTGGTACCATTGTACTGTATACCCAGGCCGCGCGTGGTATCACAACCGATAAAGTCATCAAAATACCAGCCGAGGTCACAATCATCCCATACTGCGATATACGTGCTATCTATGGTCAATGCGCCACGGTTGATCACACGGTAGTTATAGAAGGTTGCATTATTGAGGAAATCCTGTGTAGCATAAGCAAAAGCTGAGGTCTGGACTTCAATTCCCATAGCTGCTGTTTGAGATTGCTGCTTTACGTTGCCGGCATCATTGAACACCCACCAAAGGAACTGGTCACCGGTGATCAAAGGATACTCACCCTGATCAGGATTGTATATGCCATCGCCGTTAAGATCCTTGAAAGGAGCATAAGTGTGACTTGGATCCAGGCGAAGTGTTGACTTACCATCAGACCCAATAGCACCGTAAGTTTTACCATTTGGACTTGCATAGGTATTACCCACACCAGGCCACTGATTGATGACATCAAATTCCGAACTTGAGGTGTTGCCATGCGACTTTGCTATCTGGATGAACGAATTGATGGTTGACCTATCTACCTTCCATATCTTATCCCACAGGGCGCAGGTATCAGCAGTGATCTTAGCATTATTATCCAACGCGCCCGGCCAGTAATCATTACCATCCTGGCGGTAAGTTTGCGCAGCTACTTTCAACTGCCCTTGTTTATCAAAGCCACCTATCCAGCAAGATGCTGCAAACTGAGAGCTTTTACCAGACCCTTTGGGGACCTCGTAAGCGGCTACTTGCTCGCCAATATTCCACCACATATCACCACCTGTCATTAAATGTGCGCGAACGTTATTGATGTCCATATCTATCGCAGTATTCAGCGAACCAGGTTGGCAACCTTCGCTTGCTGTAGTCCTGGCAACAGCATTTTTATGATGCGCTGTGACCATATTCTCTCTCGCACCGGCTTGCCCGATCATACCCATAATTCCTGCGACAGCAAGGGCAGCGGCAAATTTTATATTATTTCTAAAAATCATAACCTAAGAGTTATATTAACTGATAATTATTTAAAAATTGAATTCAAGGGCAAAACTGATCGTACGCGCGTAGTTGTAATTATTCGGATTATTGATCGCTATCTTGTACAGATCAGAGTATGACTTAGGATTGATCTGCTGTGGCACAAACTGCTGCCCATAAGAAGAAGCAAGGTAACCATCATCATCCGGTTTGCCGGTATAACCATATACACCAAGTATATCACGCGTTTGCAGCAGGTTATTTACCTGTACGATCGCTTTTATAGACAGCGGGCGCTTAGGCTTAACGCCTTCAGGGGCATCTTTCTTCTTCTTGCCGAACTCCAGCGCGAAGTCTTTATCCAGTCGCAGGTCAAGTCCGTAGTGCCATGGCAGGCGCGATCCGTTAACACCACCGATAACAGTGCTACCTTGTGCTGCTTGTAACCTAGTATATGGCTCACCGCTGCGGGCCCTGCCTACCAGGTGCAAACCGGCATTCTGTAAAATGTTCAACCCATCTACCACGGGGCCTTCGCCATATCCGTACCTGTAATCAACATCAGCTGTAATAGTGTGGCGAGAATCATAATCAAGAGCCGTGATATAACGAAGGTTCGGCAGGCCGGCTTCAATAAAGCTCTGTATAAGCCCGTTTGGTGATATCTGGCCGCCGCCATTGCTGTTTGTAGATGTAGGGCTTGAACCGGTACCTTCAGCAAACTGGAGGGTATAGCCCAGTGTCATCTTCAGGTGGTTGGTAGCGCGCAGGTCATACGTAAGTGTAGTACCCTTGGTGGTAGAGAAGTCACGGTTACCATAGCTGTAATAGGTAGTAGGCCATGCGTATAGATAAGGTTCTACCGTGATCATGTCTTTACGCTCCTTGTAGAATGCAGAAAGGCTCAATGCAGAGTGGTCGCTCAGCTTCTGCTGGAAACCAACTTCGTAATCGTATGTTTTCTGTGTCTTCAGGTTGGGGTTATTGATGATCTGGTTGGCATTATCCTGCAGGAAGTAGTAAGTAGAAGGGTTTGCATTAATCTGGCTACCCGGCCTTTGCGAATAAATATCGTAGTGCGCATAAAAATCGGCTACTTCAGATATCGGGAACGCAAATTGCAAACGTGGCTGTAAGGTGACAACAGGGTTGTAGTCGGCGAACGACAGGTTAGGGTTAAAATTGTTGCTGGTTATGCTTGCTGTGTCGTGGGGGTTCAGAGCAGGCTGAGGAGCGCGGCCATTTGCATATTGAGTTGACAATATTGATGGGTCGTTGACAAACTTGCCGGTAGGGTCATACCAGTTATCTCCGTTCCTGTAACCAACTATGGTTGGAGAACTGCTGTTGTTGTCATCAACGTACACTACATAGTTACCACCTATATTGGCAGGGTGCTGGCCATGGTTGGTCGTGTTTTCAGACCCCGGTACCTGGCTCACAGTTTCTTCCGCATACAACGAGTATGGGTCTATCAACACCTTTGTATTGGCAGAATAACGGTCTATACGCAAACCGATATTGAAATGGACATCCTTGTAGTTGAAATTATCCAACAGGTAACCTGCGATATAGTTTGGTGAGAACGCCCCTATAGGACGGGTATAATTACCATTAGCATCCTTCTTGGTCCAGAAGTCGTTAAAATTCACTGTACCTGTCTGGGCATCTCCTGTATAGCTATACCCTTGATAGCCTACAAATGATTTACCGCTTGCCAGTAATTCATCGGCAGAGAACATACCGATATTAAAGGTAGATGGGTCGAGCGCATCAATGTTAATGTCAGCATTATTAGCCAACCCTAACTTTTTTCTAAGATTTTGATCAAATGTGCTGTTGCCTATGTTTTGGTAATTATAGATAACCGTATCTGACGGGCCGGGAGCAATATTCTTTACGTTGCCGTTAGCATCAGTATACACAGCGTTGCCATTGGCATCTTTTGAGTATTTATATTGCTGGCCATTCACAATGAATATCGGGTGTTGCTTATCCAATACCAGGTTGCCGTTGTCTATACTGCTCACCAGGTTGCGCATCAGGTACCATAAAGAATAAGTACCTGTACCACCGGGGTTTGCAGCCAGTGTATAAGATTTTTCAATACGCTGCTGGTAATACAGACCAAACTGGATCGCATGTTTTGTTTTGCCCAACTGAAGGTCAAAAGACGCATCAACAGTAAGTGCGTATTGGTTAGAATTAAATTTGCTATAATATGCCTGGGTAGTGCCGGGGCTGGTAAACAAGCCATAAGTATATTTAGGCTCATCTCCATTCATCAATCCATTATCCGCCTGTATCTGAGTTGTCTGGAATGGAAGATTGTTCCCGAGATAGCCATATAGCTGAGATGTGTAATTATCAAGAACAGGGTTCCTGTTTTGCGGGTCCCTGGTATAGTTAATACCAGTTGACGAGTTAAACTCCAGGACTGTTGCCTGCTTGCCACTTAATGAATCGGTAGCGAGCTGCTGATATATCGGCACATGGTTCTCCGTGAACTTACCTATGTAGGCGTAGCTGAATATATCCTGGTTAAACTTCGGGTCTTGCGCTGCCTGGTACAATTTCTGGTAATCGGCCTGCACTGTGTAGAAGGCATTGGAAATGATACCGTGCGTAGTGTCATTAGGCTTACCAAATTTCTGTGTGAAACGGATATAACCACGACCGGAAAGTGTATTCTGTGTCGGCGTAACATCCGGGGCAAATAAACTGGTGCTTCGGTTATACAGGTCTTGTTGTGTATAATCAAATGTACCACCGGCTGAAATGTGCATATTTTCATTTACCTGGAAATCCAGTTTACCATTGAGGCGGGCTTCCTTGATCACATTCTGAGGCGGTATTTTCACCTGGTGCAGGTCGCTAGCTGTTACATAATCGGAAGCATAGTTAAATACAGGGTTGCCGTTATTATCTGTGCTGATGGCCAAAGGATTTTTTTGCAGTGCAGCGAGCGTGTTCCCGTTAGTAACATATGTGTTATAGAAACTTGGATAGCGGTCATGATCATCATAAAAGTCGCCGCTTAGTGCAAAACCAAGAACAGGCTTTTTATGGCCTTTCTCTCCCTTTTTGTACAACGGGCCTGCTATAGAGAATGATCCGAGGTTGTTGTTATAACCATCTATAGAATGCTGTAGCCTTACATCCCCGGTAAATTTCTGAGATACACCTCTCGATGTGATGTTCACAACACCACCGGATACGTCGCCATAGTTGGCAGGAATACCTGATGAGATCACTTCCAGGTTTTCGACTGATCCCTGCGCCATGTTAACACCGGTAGTGCCTTGCACCTGTACTCCATCAATGATGTACAATGTACCTGTAGTACGGGCACCGCCTATATTCACATCCTGGCCTCTTTTCTGCTGGTAAAGGCCTGGTGTCAAAGCCACAAGATCCGTTATTTCTGTTGTTGGTATTACCTTTATTTCTTCGCTGGTAAGCGAGTGTGTACCCACGTGATCTATATCTACCAGTTTCTTTTTGTAGTCACGAATTACTACTTCCTTCATACCTGTAGTATGCCTGGCCATAGTAAAATCCATGGTAGTTCTTTGACCGGGGGTTACACCAACTCCGTTGGTGAGTATGGAGTCAAATCCATTATATAGCACCAAAACGCTATAAGTACCGGGTTCCAGCGGTTTGATCACGTAGTTACCATCGTAATCAGTGGCTGCACCGCCCCTTAGGGTACCACCCTGGTACACCTGCACTACTGCGCTGGGTAGTGGTTCTTTTTTATCATCAAGTACATGGCCTGCGATCTCCTGGGCGAAAACATGCCCTGACAACCCTGTAAGTACAAATAAAAGCAGATAACGTAGCGTACGTGTCATATCCAGTATTAATAAATTATTAGCAAATGAGCCGTAAAGGTAAAAAAATCTGTTAAAAATCCATGCTTAACAAATTAATTTTCCCAAAACACTTATATTA
>CAIVKT010000393.1 GCA_903906615.1 uncultured Bacteroidota bacterium
ACAAAAACATAAAATAAAAAACGAAAGTATATATCGATGAATCATAAGGAATTTTTGAGGCTGCAAATATAACAGGTGAATTCAAAAAAGATACACGCTGCATACTTTATTTTGAAGTGGCTATAAGCAAATAAGATCACAGGCTGCGCGTTTATGCGTAACTTTATATTCTTTAAAACAAGCACAGCAGTACAATTATGTTAGGCTACCATTTTTCAAAATTTGACCCGGATGAGAACGCCAAGTCGCCGTTCGAGAAGTTGCTCGATCTGTTCACAGAGCTGTTGCAATACACCAATGGCGATGCGTCTGAAGCGCTCCACTGGCTTACCCAGCTGGACAAGCAATATAAATTCACCGGCAAAGACTACGGCATTGGCGACTTCATAGAAGACCTCAAAGAGAATGGCTACCTCAAAGAGAATGATAATGACGGCAGCTTTAAAATAACACCGAAGACCGAACAGGCCATCCGTAAACGCTCGCTGGAGGAGATCTTCGGTAAGATGAAGAAGGCCAAACAGGGCAGTCACCGTACCTTCAAGACCGGGCAGGGCGATGAGCCTAACCCCGAAACAAGGGCCTATGAATTTGGTGATGCGCCGGAAACCATTGATTATACAGGCAGCCTCAAGAACGCATTTATTAACCGCGGCATTGAGAGCCTTTCTATGCACCAGGACGACCTGGAGATATACGAAACAGATTTTAAATCGCAGACCTCTACTGTGCTGATGATAGACATCTCGCACTCTATGATATTGTATGGCGAAGACCGCATCACCCCGGCCAAGAAAGTAGCTATGGCGCTGAGCGAGCTCATCACTACCCGCTACCCCAAGGATACGCTGGATATAGTGGTGTTTGGCAATGATGCGTGGCAGATACAAATGAAAGATCTCCCCTACCTGGAGGTAGGCCCGTACCACACCAATACTGTGGCCGGGCTGGAGCTATCTATGGAGCTACTGCGCCGCAGGAAGAACCCCAACAAGCAGATCTTCATGATCACAGACGGCAAGCCCACTTGCCTGAAGATAGGCGGCAAGTACTACAAGAACAGCTTTGGCATAGACAGCAAAATACTGAACCGTACACTTACCCTTGCGGGCCAGCTACGCAAACTGAAGATACCCGTCATCACTTTTATGATCGCCAACGACCCGTACTTGCAAGACTTTGTGCGCAACTTCACCGAAGTGAATAACGGCAAGGCCTTCTACTCATCGCTGGATGGGCTGGGCAATTATATCTTTGAAGATTACGAAAGAAACAAACGGAAAACGGTGCGGTAGCTTTTTCAATAAACGCTGCGCAAAGACTTTTTTCTTAATTTTGTATATAAGCCATGGCACCAGTAGAAATAAGAGCACAGTTGCACCGGTATATAGATACCGCAGACGATACAAATTTGGAGGCGATATATGCCATATTGCAAGGCAACCAGCAAGCAGAAAAATTCTCACCTGAAGACCTTAAAGAATTTTATGATCGCAGGGCTGAGTACCTTGAAGGAAATACACCAACCTATTCTGTAAAAGAAGCCCACGACCTGATCAGGCAGAGCATAAAAAGGTAATGAAGTACAGGCTCATCCTTACCGAAAAAGCAATGCTGGATGAAATGACCGCTTTTCAATACTATGAAGGCATTCGTCACGGATTAGGCGAGAAATTCCTGGAAAGTCTTGAAAATCGTTATGCGGCATTATCAGAGCATCCCGGCTACTACAGCTATTCCGACAACAATAACACTATTCGCGATGTGGCTGTAGAAGGCTTTCCTTATCTCATTATTTATGAAATATCCGGTAACGCAGTAGTTGTCTTTGCGGTATAAAATACCTATCAAAAAAGAGGAAGAAAATAATCTTTCCTGCCCCTCGGCTATTCTTTTTGAGCAAGTATGCGCCTACATTTCTGAAAAATAATCAACCTCCCTACCCAAATCCAGGAAGGGATATTTATCCATCAGCGCCATTGCTTTGTGGGCATATGATGTTTTGAATTTTTGGTACGCCACTGTTTGGGGAAAGCGGGGGCGATGCTGCTTTTCAATTTAATATTATTTCCTTAACTTTATTGCACGAATAAACCCGAAATTAATCATGTTCAATTGTACAAGTTTGCTTTATTCAGATCATGGGTTAAAAGCAATGATTACAAGGTCTATTCGTTTCAATGAAGTTGAAGAGGTAATAACCACGGGAGAAGTGATAAAATCGTATCTTACTGATAAGCCCTATCCGAGTTATTTATTGCTTAAATTTGTAAATGGTCGGCCTCTACACGTAGTAATAGCACAAAACGATGAAACAAATGAATGCATAATAGTTACCAGCTACGAGCCAGATCCTAATATATGGCTGCCGGGTTTTAAAGAAAAAAACGAATTTTTATGATCTGTGTAATTTGCAAAACAGGTACTTGTAAACCGGGTAAAACGCATTTCAGCGCTTTTGTAAAAGATGCGTTTGTTGTGGTGAAAAATGTAGATGCTTTGATCTGTGAAAATTGTGGCGAGGCATATTATGATGCAGATACAACAAGGTACATACAGGAACAAACCGAACAGGCTTACCACAATATCGCTGATGTTGAAGTTATGAAGGTGTAACACATTAGAATAGTGATCGAGCACACTATCTATACAATTACAAAGCAAAAAATCCTTTGTAACTGAATAGTACTTTCCTTACTACTGCATCCCGGCAAAATAATCAACCTCCTTCCCCAAATCAAGGAATGGATATTTATCCATCAGCGCCTTTGCTTTATGGGCATATGATGTTTTGAATTTCTTGTGTGCTTCTGTTTGCGGAAATCGGGAGCGGTGCGCGCGGGCAGTAGCTATCTCCTGCACCTGCTGCATCAGATCGTGTGCACCGGGGTCTATGCAGGCTTTCACAAACTGCTCCCACACATAGGTGGTGGCCTGGTAGTTGGGGTGCACCAGGTCTATATCGTAGTAGCGGTGGTCGCGCAGCACAACTATCACCAGATCGTAGGCCGGGAAGTAAACCGCTCTATCCAATTGGGCTGTGAGGGTATGCACTGCCTCTATCAGGCGGGCCTTACTGCGGTTGTTATCTACCACCCCATCGCGTATATGCCGCACCGGGCTTATCGTGAAGATTACCTGCACAAAAGGATTGATTTTAAACAACCGATCTAACATACTTCCCATGGCAGCTACAATCTCGTCTATGGACAGTAATTTTTTGGAGAACCACTGCGCAGGTGCGCGGTGGTTGTTGGCAACAGGCCTGCCCGTATCATTAAGGTAATACTGGAACGCCGAGCCCAGGGTGATGATCACCTGGTCGGCCTTTTGAATAAAAGGTGCAGCCTCCTGCTGCGAATTGTTGATGAGCTCTATAGCCGCATCTGGATCCACATGCGAGAAGCGGGTATGGTGGTCCCAGCTGTTCCACAGTTCATTCAATTGAAAAAGGCCTGCTTTATCGTAGGTATTATTATCGAGGTAGCCATTGAGACTTTGCGCCACACTCAG
>CAIVKT010000394.1 GCA_903906615.1 uncultured Bacteroidota bacterium
AACAGGATGCAGATAATTGCATCCTGTTTCAGTTTTATTGTTCGGTTGTGTTTCCTGTCCTGCACGAGCTTGTTGGTGAGGACACCAACAAGGGCGATCGCAAACAACTCCCGACTTATTAACCAATTAACCAGTTAACCAATTAACCAGTTAACTAAACCTCCGGCACTACCAACCTGAAGCCATTGCCGTGAATGTTCACTATTTCCACGCTGCTGTCTTCGCGCAGGTATTTGCGTAGCTTGGCTATGTACACATCCATGCTGCGGCCATTGAAGTAGGTGTCGCTGCCCCATATCCGCTTCAGTGCGGTTTCGCGTGGCAGCAGGTCGTTCTTGTATTCGCAAAGCATCAGCAGCAGCTCGTTCTCTTTTGGAGAAAGTGTGTGCGATTCTGTGCCGTGCTTCAGTGTGCGCAACTTGCTGTTGAAGTGGTAAATACCTACTACAAACTCTATCTGCGAGTGTTGCTTTTCGTGCAGCTCCTGGTTGCGTTTCAGCACAGCCTTTATTTTGGAGAGCAGCACTTCACTATCGAATGGCTTAGTTATGTAGTCATCAGCGCCCAGCTTGTAGCCGGTGAGTATATCGTCCTTCATGCTTTTGGCCGAAAGGAAGAACAAAGGCACATCAGGGTCTACATTCCTGATCTCTTCTGCCAGTGTGAAGCCGTCCATGTTGGGCATCATCACATCCAGCAGGCAAATATCAAAGCGCTCGCGGCGGAAAGCTGCAAGGCCCAGGATACCATCCCGCGCCAGCTCCACCACAAAGTCGTTCAGCTCCAGGTAGTTCTTAAGCACCTGCCCGAAGTTGGTATCGTCTTCTACTAAAAGTATCTTGTTCTTTTGATTTTCCATATTGTTAATTAATTACTCAAATATAATGCCCACTTTCTATTTAGTCTTATCAAATATTTGTTAAAAGAACCTCGGGCAGCTGTAGGTGTGCTTCATACCCTGATTTTTGTAGTACTTGCCCTGGTAGATGAGGGAGAACTCCAGCGCGCCATAAGACGCATTGTAAGGCGCAAGCGACGATACCGTAAAGTCGTAGCTGGCCATGAATTGTATATTGCCTACCTGTATCCCTGCCGCGCCTATTACGGCATCGCCCAGGCGGTAATAAGCACCCAGTATCAGTTGCGTGGTCAGCGGGTTCAGCTGATGGGGGTCTGAAAGTATGGTGCGAAACAGCGTACCCATTACCAACTCGCTGGCGCCACCCTGCGAGGTGTAGTACACCGATGGGTTCACGATCACCACATCACTCATTTTCATCAGCACATCCAGGTTCACCGTCGGGCGGTACAGGATCACGTTCTTACTGTCTTTATAAAATGTCTCCACCGGCTCGTTGATGTTGTTTACCCCCGCGCCCAGCTTGGCATACACGCTCTCATTCGGGAACCAGGCAAAGTTGAGCCCAGCGCCTATGGTATAATAATTGTCTTTGAGTACGCCTACCTTTTCGTTAGTGGGCAGGTTGGTATTGAAGCCAAGGCCATCCCACTGTGCATCAAAAGTAAGGTTATCAAAATTAACGCTGCGCTGTATATAAGCACCCGAAAGGCCCGCAGATAACATAGTAAACTCATTGAGCTGTAGATGGTAAGCCATTGATGCCTGTAGCTGCGTGAGCGACAGGTCGCCATCGCCTGCCTTATCATTAAAAAAAGCGAAACCCAGGCCCAGCCAGTTGTTGTGCCCGTTATCTTTATTGCCGCCCACTTTCAGGTCGCCAAATGCTGAGAAGGTATTATAAGGCACCGGCACCGCAGCCCACTGGTTGCGGTAATTGAGCCCTACCCTGAAATCGTTATCCGGCATCAGCGCCGTATTGGCAGGGTTCAGCAGCATGGGGGCATTGTAGTATTGGCTGAAGTGCATACTTTGCCCCCCGGCACTAATGCCGCACGCCACACAGGCTCCCAGTATCAATAAGAATAAGCCCCTCATCGCAGTAAAGTTATATTGCCCTTCAATAATTTAGATGTGCCGTCAATAAAAGTCACATGCAGCACGTAGGCATAAGCCTCAATAGGGGCAGGCTGGCCGTTGAATGTACCATCCCAGCCTTTATCCTTGCTGTTGCTCTCAAATACCAACTGTCCCCAGCGATTATATATTTTCAGGTCCAGCGTGGCTATGGCCGCGCCACGCACATACAGCACATCATTATCGCCGTCACCGTTCGGACTGAAAGCCGAAGGCACACCCACCAGCGGCTCCACATCTGTAGGTACTTCTTTACAAATACTTGCCGGGCAGTTAGTAGCATTGTACGCGCTCAGGCATACTTTAAAATTACCTGTTTTGTTATACTGGTGTGTAGGGTCCTTGTCTGTGCTGCTCGTATTGTCGCCAAAATCCCATGAATACCTCGTGGCATTCGTAGAGAGGTTGGTAAATACCGTAGCCACATTGGGCGTGGGTATGGTAGGCACAAAAGAAAAATCTGCTGTAGGCCCGCCCAATACTTTTATAACTTCCTTCACCGTGTCATTGCCATTGCAGGCAGCGCTGTTAGCGGCTACCAGTGTAACCGTATAAGTGCCTATACCATAATAGATATGCGCCGGGTTGGTAGAGGTAGACGTTTGCCCGTCACCAAATGTCCAGTTCACACCGGCGGTATTCACAAGTGTGGTACTGGGTATTACCGCTGAGCCTATACAAACAGAATCAGGTATCGTAAAATTGGCAGAAAGATTGAAAGGATAAAAACGCAGCGTTTTTGTTACGCTATCCGGCGTTTTACACGCCAACGCATCCGACATCACCAGCGTTACCACGTAAG
>CAIVKT010000395.1 GCA_903906615.1 uncultured Bacteroidota bacterium
TCCTGAAGGATTATGTGGAGGCTTCTTACTATTTCAAGAACTTCACCGAGTACTTCCCTACCAGCAAGAGCGCTGAGGAGTGCGAGTTTATGAGTGCCTTGGCGCTGTATAAATACGCCCCTAAATTCTCGCTGGACCAAACGAATACCACCAAGGCGCTGGAAGCTATGCAGTCATACGCCAACAGGTATCCGAAGTCGGACAGGCTGGCAGAGGCCAATAAGTACATAGACGAATCGAAGGGCAAGCTGGAATTAAAGAAAGCGGATGCAGCCAAGCTGTATTTTAATATAGACAAGTACAAAGCAGCCATAGTGGCCTACAGGAGCGTGATGCGCGAATACCCCGACTCGCACAGTAGCGACCTGTACCAGTTCATGATCGTGAAGTCTATGTTCAGGTACGCCAAGGAAAGCATTACAACCAAGCAGGAAGAACGTTATACGAATACCATCAGCGCATACAACGACCTCAAGGATAACTACCCGCAGTCTACGTACCTGCCTGAGGCAGCAAAACTTTATACAATAGCAGACCTTAACTTAAAAAAATTACGCAATGAGCAACACCAATAGAAAGTCGCTGGGATCAGTGAACGCGCTGATAGAAACACGTGATGTGATCGCCATGAAGGAAAAAACAGGCAACCTGTACGAGTCTATAGCCGTGATCTCTCGTCGCGCCAACCAGATATCCGTAACTATGAAGGAAGAGTTGCACCGCAAGCTGGATGAGTTCTCCACGCATGGCGACAACCTGGAAGAAGTACATGAGAACAAAGAGCAGATAGAAATATCACGCATTTACGAGCGTATGGCTAACGCCCCGCTGCAAGCCATCAACGAATTTGTTGATGACCAGATCTACTATCGCAAGAAATAACTAACCATAAGGTTACCCCATTAAAAAAAGCTATCCCTGCGATAGCTTTTTTTAGTTTGTATGAGGTGGTGTGCGTTTACAAAAGCATATAAAATATTTCCCCTTCCAGAGCTTGTGCTGTGCTGTACCGCGAGTACCCTTGTATCCTTCTCGCGAGTGGAGGCGAGATGCCCATCGTTACATGGCTTTGCGTTACACATCGTAAAACCCACACGCCCCGAATGGGGCAAAATCCCATAGAATAGGGCAACGCCCTATTAAACGCCCGATGAACAACGCCCAATGAGCAAAACCACATCATCCCGATAGCGGATACTATCGCTAAATGATTTTTCTAATCCCGGACCTTTGCTACGTCCCCTTTTTTGTTCTTTACCGCTGTATCGCAAACCGGATCACCGTACTGCCCTCATTAGTAATGACATGGAGCAGATACATGCCCTCGGGCAATTCACTTGCTAAGGTTATTTGTTCTTTCAGCTCTCCGTTCTGTAATGTTGCAGCGCTGGTGTATACTACCTGGCCCAGCATGTTGGCTACCTCTATGCGCGCGTCATTGGTGGTTGCCGGTAATGTACCTTGCAGTGTGAAAGTGCCTTTGTTCGGGTTGGGTGCAAGGCGCATCGTTGCCCCTTGCATATTGATGGTGCTTACGCTTACATCGCTCACTACAATGTATATCCAGCCAAAGGCTGTAAAGGTGCAAGGCACATTGTATACGAGGCAGGTGATGGAGTCGTTATTGGCAAAGTTGCCTATGTAGTAGCTATTGGTAGCGCCGGGTACATCCAGCCCGTTCTTCTCCCATTGGTAGCTGAAGATGCCTGTGCTGCCGGGCGTAGATACATTGAGCGTATCTGTTTCGCCGGGGCGTATCACAGCTCCGGGCGTACCGGATATCAGCACATACGGTATCACAATATCATTGATGGTCAGCGGGTGGCGATCATAGAACACACCACACGCATTGGTGATGGTGTAGACGATGGTGTCAAAACCGGGATAGCGTACCGTTACAAGGCCGCCACTGTTTACTGTAGCCAGCGTATCTACACTTGTCCACACACCGCCTGCGGGTGTCGCGGTAAGGGTGATGGAATGATCGCGGCAGGTAATGATCTGTCCGGATATGGCGGTGCTGGTGGGATATATCGTTATTACCTTCTGCACTTTGTTGGTACAGCCTGCCAGTACTTTAGAGTAGAACACAGTATCCATACCGGTAGCGATACCGCCTACCACACCTGTGGCAGTAATGATCATATTGCCATTCTGCACCGACCATACACCACCTGATGCGGTATCAGTAAGCGTATCCAACCGGCCGGTGCATGCATATGCCGGGCCACCTATGGGGCTAAGCGGAGGAGTAGGATTAACGGTAACGTATACCATGATGGTATTAGACAAACTCCCATCGCTCACCTTTACCTTAAATGAATCGGTGCCGCTGTAGCCTACTGTTGGTGTGTAACTAAAGCCCGATGGCGTAATAACGCTATCAGTGGAAACTGCTGAATAAGACCCTGTGGCCGTGCCATGGTGCGGCGCTACCAGGCGGCTCCAGGTCTCTGTTTGAGATAGGTTGGAGTCGCGGATGGCCAGCAGGCTGTCTATATGCAGCGTAGGCGCGCTTTCGCACATCACTATATGCGCGGATGCCCCTGCGGTAAATACGGGCGCACGATTAGTTAGGTCTATTTTGCGCACTACATAGTCGCTATGGTCTGCCACGTATACATTGCCCTGGCCATCGCAGCTTACCGCTGTGGGGGCATTAAGTGTGGCCAGTATGGCATAGCCCCTGTCGCCGGTATAGCCACTTGCGCCTGTGCCTGCCAGTGTGCTGATGATGCCCGTGCGGGTGATCTTGCGCACCACATTGTTGCTTTCATCGCCTATATATACATTGCCTGCGCTGTCGGCCACTACCCCTACAGGGTAATTGAGCTGTGCGGCAACGGCAGCGCCGCCATCGCCGGTATAGCCGGGCGTGCCAGTGCCTGCGTAGGTGCTTACTATGCCTGCAGTGTTTATTTTGCGTATGGCATGGTTCCAGTTATCTGCCAGGTATATGTTGCCCGCCGTATCGGTGCATATGCCGTAAATGTTATTAAAGGTAGCGGCAGTAGCCGGGCCACCATCGCCGGTATAGCCGGGCGTGCCTGCAGTACCCGCAATAGTACTGATGATACCCGAGGAATTCACCTTGCGCACCACATAATTAAGATCGGTAATGAGGAGGTTGCCATTGCGGTCTA
Source organism: uncultured Bacteroidota bacterium (assembly GCA_903906615.1). GTDB lineage: Bacteria > Bacteroidota > Bacteroidia > Chitinophagales > Chitinophagaceae > Nemorincola. The sequence goes on from CAIVKT010000395.1 coordinate 3,144, forward strand.
TAGCCACCGCCTGCGGATAAGAAAGGCGCGCGCTTATTGCAGCGCCGCCATCGCCCGTATAGCCCGATGAGCCGGTACCCGCAACCGTACTGATAATACCCGATGCGCTCACCTTGCGGATCACATGGTTGTTCTGGTCGGCTATGTATAGGTTGCCTGCGGCATCTACGGCCAGCCCGCGTGGCGAGTTGATCTTAGCGCTCACGGCAGCACCGCCATCGCCGGTATAGCCGCCGGTGCCTGTGCCGGTAAGGGTACTGATGATACCCGTACTGCTCACCTTGCGGATACGGTTGTTGGAAAAATCGGAGATGTATTTGTTGCCCGATGAGGTAACCACCAGCCCCCAGGGCTGCACAAGGCCTGCCGCAGTGGCCGGGCCGCTATCACCGCCATATACTGGGGTGCCGTTGCCGGCAATGGTATTGATCACCTGCCCGAAAGCGGGTGCAGCTACTACTACAAGCAATAGAATAAGGTAAGGTAGTCTTCTCATAAAATCAGATCGTTATCAGCTATAGGTATAAACAGCAAAAATACATATAATAAGTCGTTTACAAACCCCACGTCTCCAATATCTGCTCGGTATGGGTTTTGCTCACCACTTTGTCTATAATGTGGTCTATCTTGCCTTTTTCGTTGATGAGGAAGGTAGTGCGTAGGGTGCCCATGTAGGTGCGCCCCATAAATGTCTTCCAGTCCCACACGCCATAGGCGTTCACAATGGTCTGCTCCACATCGGTAAGCAGGGTAAAGGGCAGGGAATATTTCTTTTCAAATTTTTTGTGGCTTTTTTCGTTATCTGTGCTCACGCCCAGCACCACTATATCATGCTGCTTCAGCGCGGCATAGTTGTCGCGTATGTTGCAGGCTTCCTTGGTGCAGGTCTCGGTATCATCCTTCGGATAGAAGTAAAGCACTACCTTCTTTCCTTTAAAGTCTTTGAGCGATACTGTATTCCCATCCTGGTCGGTGGTGGTGAATGCGGGCGCTTTATCTCCTGGTTTCAGTGTCATGGTTGGTTATCTTATAAATTTCAGTTCAAAGGTATTTTTATTTCCGTTCTCGTCCTCGGCCTCAAATATCAGCTTGTGCTTACCCGCTGGGCAATGGGCATCGAATTTATAAAAGAATAGATCGCCATGCTGCTCAAAGCATATCCATTTACCATCGAGGTAGCCGCTGAATTTGTGTACCGAGGTCATATCGTCTTTCACCTCAAAGGTTATTTGTTTGGCCTTGGCCATGTTGCTATTATTCCGTTGCAGCGATTCTATAACGGGGGCTGTGGTATCTATAGCCAGCCAGTAGGTGCCGAATTTCCGCACTGCCGCTTCGTACCAGCCATCTTCGGTTTGCAGCGCGGCATCGCCGCTCTCGTCCTTGCCATCGCTATATATGGCCGCTACTTTGGTATATAGGTCCGGCGTGATGATCTTATTCGGCTTCATCTTCAATGAAAAATAGTGGTGCAGCGGCACCCACGGGAAATGCAAATGAAATTTATCCGATGCTTTATCAGGGGCGTTCTCCGCCCTGAATTTAAAACAGATATCATCGTACAGCTCTTTGTCGTCGAGCGAGAAGGTCACATTCGTGCTTTTGTACACATTAGGCCTGGCGTATAAAAACTCCGTGCAGTTGCTTTCCGTTTCAGCAGCAGGTTTTACAGACGGGTTTACATACATAATGATGGTGCTCGTGTTCTCCTTATCATCGGTGAGCAATATACTTATCTTATGCACCTTGCCATCAGTAAGGTCCAGCCTGCCTCGGTAGGGATTGAGGTAAGTGAAGATATTGAGCCTGTCGCCGGGCAACTGGAAGAGCAGCTGCACAGTTTTATTGCGTATCTGCTTGGTCGCATAGTCTTCGTAGGCATTTACATAGCGGCTCTCATCGTAGCCAATATTATCGAGTGTTATTTGCGACTGGTACTGGTCGTCCATAAACACCTTGGCGGTATGAAAGGCCAGTGTATTCTCGCTGCCATCCATAAAGTCATTCACTATCACCCCTACCCCGGTAGCTGCTGATGTAACCGTTATGGTATCTCCCCTTACCGGCGAGGTGGAGTCGTCTGTTTTTATTGCGGTGTACACCTCGCCGTATTTTTCCAGTGTCACGAACAGGGGCTTGGTTTCATATACATTGCCTTTGTACAGCACTACCTCGGTAGGTACGGGCGCTATCTCATCCACAAGTGGCAGCCCGAACAGTTCTGCATTCAGCGGATGCTCTGTTTTGGTATCCCTGATCTCGAAATGCAGGTGTGGCGCGGTAGAGCCCCCTGTGTTGCCCGACCACGCTATAAGTTGCCCCTTCTTTACCGGGAACTGTGTGGGCGATAGCGGCAGGTCCACATCCCAGCGTTTTTTGGCGTACTGTTCTTTCTCTACGTACTTTTGCATAGCGGGTGCAAAGTCGTTGAGGTGTGCGTACAGTGTGGTGTAGCCATTGGGGTGTGTGATGTAGAGCGCATGACCAAAGCCGCCCGGCTCCATCTTGATGCGGGAGATATAACCATCGGCAGCGGCATGTACCGGCTGGCCTTCTTTGCCCAGCGTTTTTATATCCATACCGCTGTGAAAATGCCCCGGTCTGCACTCCCCAAAGTTCCCCGCCAGGAAGATGGGTATATCCAGCGGGTTGCGGAAGTAATCCTGCGGGTAGTTGGGGGCAGCTTGCTGCGCAATGCCGGACAATGACATAAAAAGCAAAACCCCGACCCTCCCGCAA
>CAIVKT010000396.1 GCA_903906615.1 uncultured Bacteroidota bacterium
GTATGCCGATGAGCGAAAAAAAATACCTGCTTTGCAAAAAGCCAATAAAGGCGTGGTGATCAAAGTATCTGTGTCCGTAGATACTGCCGACCTTACCGACGATGCCACCACCAAAACGCTCAATGGCTACATAAAGCAGGATATAGGCGATGTATCAAACAACACCTATGAAGCGATCTTTGACCGCACAACCAAAAAAATAACCTCGCTGAAGAAGACCGGCGATGGCGAAGAAGTGGAAAAGGCTGAAGTGCCGGAGAAGGCTGAACCTAAGAAGACAGATGCAAAGAAGGCCACCGTTCATAAAAAGAACAAAGACGATGACGACGACGATGAAGAAGATGACAAGCCTGCCAAGAAGGAAAAGGACGATGACAACTGATCACCTGCCCGCACACGAATAAACTATCACCCTATCAATAAAACCTGATGCCTATCATTTCCCAAGCGGATCTCGCTACGAATATCTATGCCGAGATCATAACCGAAATTACCCGTGCGGATAGCACTATCGCAGACCGCGCCATAAACGCAGCTATCTCTGAAGCCAAAATGTACCTTGCCCGTTACGACCTTGTGCAGCTGTTTGGCACAGATAGCACAGAGCCTGTAGTGCAGGATGAGTACCTGAAAAGCCTCGTAAAAGATCTTGCCTGTTGGCACCTGCTGCGGTTATCTAATGCCGGTGTAGACTTTACAGCCTACCGCACTGCCTACCAGGATGCCATAAGCACACTCAAAAATATAATGGCCGGGCAGGCGCAGCCAGCCGGCTGGCCCTACCTCGATACCACCACAGAAACCGCACCCGAAGGCGATGCCATCAACTGGAACAGCAACCCCAAACGGAATAATTTTTATTGATGATAATTGTTTTAATGACACTTGCCTTGTTAATCAATGAAAGCTTTGCGCTCTTTGCGAATCCTTAGCGCCTTTGCGTTAAAAATAACCACGCCAATCTCTCGTAATACACAATAACAAAATCGCCCGATCATGTACTTCTCTTATTTCGAAAAAGGCCACGGCGAGTTATGCTTCGGCGCTACGATATTGCCATTCGTGCTGGTATTCAGCGAGCGTATACCGGAGATATTTGCAGTGAGTCTTAATTAGGCAGCCTGTCGCGGTAGTGTATAAAAATCAGCAGTACGATACACACCAATGTATAGGCAATAATGGAAGGATAGAAGGGTTGCTTTTTGCGCTCTTTGGACAGGTTCTTCAATGGTGTCATCAACCATAGGTTCAGCAGGAAGATAACGATGAAAGTGCCTACAGATACCGGGAAGGAGACCAACTTGTGTATGATCTTGGCAGCAGCATTCCGCTCCAGCAACAACCCTATACCATACAGGGAAATATAGTTGAGCGTGCTTACAAATGCTATAGAGAACAACAGCGATGCCATGTGGGCATTGGTTACTTTATATACGATCTTATAGAGGTCTGCAATTAAGCGCTTCATAGTTTTCTCAACTGGTATTAGCAGCACAAGATATA
>CAIVKT010000397.1 GCA_903906615.1 uncultured Bacteroidota bacterium
AATCTATAACTATGGACAAGACGACCGGCAAGCCGATCGTGAAATTAAGGACACGGCCGGCGAGCAATGCCGGGTACAGAACCTATGGATATGCCTTGATGAGCGATGATGGTAAGACCCTGATACCTGCCGACCGCGACTGGGAATACGGAAGATCGAGCATAGACCCACAGTACATAAGGATGCGCAAGACATTCGACAGCCTTAAAGAACGCGAGAGCGTATTTGAAATAGCAGACCTAAATGGCAGCATACTGGTAACGAGCGCACAGGTGATAGACCCTGTGAGTGGCAGCATATACCATATACAGGATATAGGGCCGGACAAAAAAGAATTCAACTACGATGTTGCGCAACGAAAAATAGTGGAAGCGACAAACGGGAAGCCGGTAGTAACGCCCAACACCCAGGGATTCAGGGAAATAAAGAAAGACGGGCAACGGCTGTTCTATAATGATAAGGGCGACCTGCTTGCGGCAATTGCCGACACAACCATCTACTTCCATAAAGAATGGAATTTTCTGAAAAAGATGTCGCTGGTGTATGACGACACTACGGCACGGCGTACCGGTAAGTTCGAAAACTTTTTTTATGCTTTCAGAATGAGCCTGAATGAGCACTTTACGGTATACGATGCGAACTACAACAAAATAAACTCGGACTATGAAGACCTGACACCGTTTGTATCTTCCTCTAAATGGGTGTCCTTTAAAAAAGGTGGCAAATGGGGATTGGCGGACAACAAATTTAATGAAGTGATACCCGCCACCTACGACAAAATGATGCGCTCTGAAGCAGGCTACGCCATAGGAGAGCTGAACGGCCGGAAATATTGGATAGACCTGCATACCATGCGCAGTGTGGATATGACCGGGCTTGATGTATTTAATGAAAGTACGTACGGCGATAAGCACCTGGCATTGAAATATGCGTACCAAAGGCCGCAGCCAATGGTAACACCGACAAAAAATGTAGAGACAATATACATAACCGACTCTTTGGGAACAAGACTTGACAGCTCTGTACAGTACGACCGCGCTGGCTACGACTATGGGTTCACCGGCAACGGAAATATAATAAAGTATCCATCCCGCGAATTTTATGACACACCCTATGCCTATGTTTTTAAGAACCTGAGGGACAAACCGGTAAGAAGCAAATATTATTGCACCAATGCCGAACTGTGCTACGGCAAAGTATTGTTACTACAATGCCGGAATGAGCAAAACGAACTCGGACTGCTTTCTGCCGATGACTTTAGCGTGGTGGTACCGTTTGGCAAGTATGATTATTTCTTCACCTACCCTGCTTCTTATCCTGCAACAGACGGTAGCGGCAAAACGATAGAAGTGCTGCTGATAACCGGCGGCACAGAAGCGATGCACAACGCAATGAACGACCCGGACCGAATGCTGAAACAAATGCGCGGCCAGCAGGTGCCATCCGGGGATCGGGAGGCTATAGGGTACTATTCTTTAACGGGAAAGAAGTATTGGAGCAAATAGTAAATGTCGTAGATCCCCTTAGCATGGTTTTTGTAGGCATCCATTAAAACAAAAGTCATGCGCATCTTTGGAATAGTACTCATCGTTATCGGTGTCCTGATGTTCGTTTTTACGGGCATCAATTATCAAACCGAAAAGAGGGTAGCAAATATAGGCCCCATAAAAATAGACAAGAAAGAGAACCACAGTTTTGGGTGGCCTGCTTATGCGGGTTGCGTTGCGGTACTCGCGGGAGTGGTGGTGATGGCTACGGGGAAGAAAAACGCGTAAGGATAAATACGTCCACTTTCTATTATCGATTTAAATCGATAAGAATTCTTATTTTTGTATAAACATCGTAGCATGGGTGTAGGAATAAAGTCTTTGGATATACAAATAAATGGTTACTTGGCGGTATTAAACACCCGCCAAAAAAAAGCATTGCTAACCGTAGCCAAAACATTTGCTGAAGAAACAGATGATAGCGGATATAGCGATGAATTTAAGAGAGAATTAGATAGCAGGTATGAAGAATACATGAGTGGCGGAAAATTAATTAGTGAGGCAGAAGCCAATAAGCGTATTCGTAAGATCATTAAAGGAAAATAGTGGCGTACTATATTGCATACCAAGAACGAGCATTAGCGGATTACGAAGCTACAGTGGCATGGTATAAAGAACAGAGTGAACGTGTTGCTGAGAATTTCGAAAAAGAAGTAGCAGATAAAATAAACACAATACGTATCCAACCTGGGAGTTTCAAGAAAACATACAAAAGATTTCATGAGGCTATTCTGAAAAAATATCCTTACAGCATTGTGTATATCATTAATGAAAAAGAAAATTGTGTGATTATCTCTTCGATCTTTCATCACAAACGCAATCCTAAAAAGAAATACAAATAGTCCGGAGTTATTTAATCAATACATCCTATAAAACTTCCCCGGTAATGTTTTGATCACGCCCTGCATTTCCAGTTGCAGGAGGGTGGCGGCGAGCATGGAGCTTTGCAGGCCGGTATGGTGAAAGAGTTCATCGGCATGTACGCTGTCCTTGGTTTGGAGGAGGTCTACTATTTTTTGCTCTTCGTTGGTAAGGTGCAGGAATAGTTGCTTTTGCACGGCCTTGGGCTTGCCGTCTTTCCAGTTCATCATTTCTATAAGGTCATCGGCATTAGTGATGAGTGCGGCAATGTTGGTGCGTATCAGCTCGTTGCAGCCCGCGCTGCGGCTGTCGTTCACCCTGCCGGGGAAGGAGGCCACCTCGCGGTTGTAGCCACTGGCTATGTGCGCGGTAATGAGCGAGCCGCCTGATGTATTGCTTTCTACCACTACAGTTACATCAGACAAACCGGCGACTATGCGATTGCGCATCGGGAAGTTGGTTTTGTCGGGCAAGGTATCAGAAGGGAACTCGGCGAGTATGCCGCCCCGCTCTATCATTTGCTCTGAGAGGCTTTTGTGGGTGTGGGGGTACATCCTGTCCAGCCCATGACCCAGTACGCCGACTGTGGGTATACCGAGCTGTACGGCCTTTTTATGCGCTATGGCATCAATGCCGAGCGCAAGGCCACTCACCACCAGCACGTTATCCAGCACCTGCAGGCCCTCCACCAGTTCTTCGCACAGCTTGTGGCCGTAGTCGGTATTTTTGCGGGTACCTACTATAGCTACAATCTTAGTGGCATCAAGGTCGGCATTGCCTTTGTGAAAAAGCACCAGCGGTGCGTCA
>CAIVKT010000398.1 GCA_903906615.1 uncultured Bacteroidota bacterium
TATGCTTGCAATATCATAATTTAGTAAAAACTAAAACTTATGAATTGTAAATCTTTACTTAAACTATCGTTACTCAGCGGAGTGTTCTTCGGGGCCACGCAGGCAAATGCCCAGATGGTGGGTTCCAGTGTTTTCCTGAAAGGAAAGTATGTGGAAATTGGCATAGGCCACCTCGGCTATTATGGCTCCGATACTGCTGCGCCTGCGGGCTTCCATCCGCATTGCGCAGGGAGTGCTATCACAGGCTCTCTTGGTTTTGTGGCCGATCCGGCAATGACCGGTTGGGATACATCTTCTTCCTCTCATTATATGGGCGATTACTTCGTACCCGGCGCGCCTTTCGAAGGCTGGTACCTACAGGCTGGTAGTAAAAGATGCCAGGGGTACAATACAGGTATAGATACCAGTCTGTTGGTGTGCAGGGGTATTACTACTGCAAGTGGCAGCAATACTGCATATACGGCAAGCGGCACTACCGTATCCGGTGTTTGGACAGGTGCTATTGACAGCATTGGGATATCTCAGGTAACAACCCTTGATACAAATGCACTGTTTTTCACAGTACAGGTTACCCTTACCAACCACAGCACTTCTCCTATTAATGACATCTATTATTTCAGGTCGCTTGATCCTGATAACGATGAAACATGGCCTGGCGGAGCCTTCACCACAGATAACCAGATCAATAACCAGATGCCCGACACCACCGGCCTATCGGCTGTTACGGCTACAGGGCAGAGTTCCACACATCCTCAGCTCACACTTGGCAGTACAGATACTGCATCGAGGGCAGTTATTTATGACTCATGGCCGATAGACACAGCGCAAGACCTGGCAAGTGTGTATGCCGAAAGCAGTTCTGTAGCAGGCGGTTCTTATTATTACCCAGGTGTCCTACACACGGGCGATCTAGCCATAGGTCTCGTTATGCACGTGGCACACCTCGCTACTGTGGATAGCGCAGGCGACAGCGTGGCACGTGTTACTTCTACCGTAGCCCGCCACCCCGCTAATACTGCCACCTTCACCTACTTCTATGCGTTCAGCGCAGATGCAGTTGATTCCGCTGTGGCACATGCCAATGCAACTACCGGCACACCACCCAGCCTAAGCATCAAAAACGTAAACACTGTTGCTGATGTAAAGGTATACCCCAACCCGTCTAAAGACATGATCAATGTTACTGGTCTGACAGCAGGCGACAATGTAACCTTGTATGATATGGTGGGCCGCAACATGGGCCAGAACTGGGTTGCAGGCGGTCAGCGCATCAATTCTTTCAACTATAACAATGTACCAGCGGGCGCTTACCTGCTTACCGTATCTGATGCTAATGGCAATGTAAAAGCCAGGGTATCGGTGAGGAAGATGTAAGGCGATATTTTTTTTCTTTTATTCAGCAGCCCCATTCGGGGCTGCTTTTTTATTTTTTTATTTTTCTCTTTTTCGTGGCCAGGTACGAGGTATCTGCAATTGCGTAGGTAAATGTCCTATGCGGTGAAACTTTTTTTGTGTGGATAACTCTCATTGCCATTTTTCATGTGAGTGATTGTGGGCAAAGGTTTTGGTCGTATTTAATTTTTTGAATGTCCCATTGGATGTCACATTTGGGACAGGACATTTTTTGGGTTAAATTATAGTCGTGCTACTTTTTAACGCAAAGTCGCCCACCCGGATAAGGCCGGTCGGGTGCAAAGGTTTCGCAATGCGCGCAAATCTTTGCGTGAGTAAAGGTTTAAGACAAAGGCCACCAAATTCACAAAGCACCTGGAAATAGCTTGATGGCACAAAGGTCGTGATGAAAGGAATACGGCCCAAGACGAAAAATCTATGAGGCGGTTGTGGAAATCTATAGTTGTTTTTCATTGATGCAAGCATGGTCTGCTGTTGGAAGTGTAACTGACTGATAATCAACGCTGTTTTTTTTGTAGAAAAATAGCTGCAAATAGCTATTGCGCGGCAAATAAATAAGTTCTACTTTTATATTTGTTAGCTGGTATTTGAGGTATATGATCACACACTAAATATAGCCTATGCAACGCATCAAAACAAAGTAACCAAGCACACAGTAATTGCGCCTATACCGCGCCACATGAGCCACTTGCCGGGCCCGGCATTTATTTTTACAGACTGCGAATTTTGATGTTTTTTATTTGTTCAACTAAATCAAACGAGTTAAAACAGTTTGCTTTTTATTTTTCATTGTTCACCTAAACATTTAAACACAAAAACATGAAAAAACAGATTCGATTTCGTTTACTGGCCTGTATAATACTCGCCGGTATGATTGGCCTGGCGCAGAGCGGCCGGGTATATGGGCAGGTTTTTGTAGGCCCTACAGGTGTAGATAGCCCTTGGTACAATGCTTTGGGACCCGCGCTTACTTCCTATATTGCGGGCATCAACACTGCTATGATCAACTATATTCCAAGTGGCGGCGGCCCTAACGGCTCGATAGCGGTATCGGCATATTATGGCAATGGCTGTAGTGGCGGTATAGCTTCCCTCGATCTGCAGTCCAAAATTCATAAACAGTTTGATTATGCCCTTATAGGGCGGCCAAGCATGGGCAAGTCGCCTGATATTATTATTGGCAACAATGAGCTTGCATCCAACGCTGTGTACAACGTGGCGGTAGCCTATATTACCCTCGCAGGCTCCAACCCGCGGATAGATTACTTCAGGGTGATAGATGGCGGCGGAGGCACACCTACTATTGCGCCGGCTGGCAGCACCATATTTGGCCCGGGTTTCAACTCCAACACCATACACATAGATGTGATAGCGGAGTATGGAAATACCAACACCACCGGCCTGCCGTGGTGCGACAGCTTTGCGATAACGTGCGACAATGGCACTGATGTGCTGGTGTATGAGGCTTCTCTGAACAATCCGCCTCCTTCCATTACACCCGCTATGATGCACGTTGTTGCCAGTGGCGTAGCAGACCCGCAGCCCGATGTGGCCGGCATACAGCGTAATGTAGCCTGTAGCACATGCTCACCTCTAATAGACAATTTGGCGCTTGTTGCTTTCCGCGATAATACGGCACAGCAGCTTTATTATGTTGAATATGACTTTACTACCAATACAGTCAGTGCAATTCGTAATTTATCATCTCCAGGATTTAATGTAAATTATCCCCGTATAGATGCGCCGGATGATTACAATATTAATGACCCGACACTTCCTCACTGTGTATATAAGGTGGTAGCAGAGTATGGCACCGGAGGCTCATCTACCTGGGACAATATGACTGGTACCGGGCCTGGTAATCCTGATGCTAGTGTCATGTCAATTTAATTTTGTCTGTTAAAATAAATTTGTAGCTTTATCCTCCAAAAACGATGGTACGCTACAAGGTTACTCTAACA
>CAIVKT010000399.1 GCA_903906615.1 uncultured Bacteroidota bacterium
ATAGCCGGCGGCAAGGTAGTGCAGCGCGGCAACCCCGAAGAACTGCTGCGCACGCTTGAAAACAGGGTATGGAGCAAGCGTGTGGAAAAGGATGAGGTAGCGAAATACCAGGCCGACTATAAAATGATCCTTGCAAAGCTATCGGGCGGGACTATGGTAGTGTACATAAATAGCGAGAACGACCCTGGCAATGGCTTCAAGCCTGAAAAAGCCGGGCTTGAAGACCTGTATTTTGCAAACATCTCCTAACCTTTTTAATCAACATACCATGTTCGGTTCCATATTTTCATTTGAGGTGCGGCGGCTTGTCAAGTCTATGTCCACCTATATTTATTTTCTCATCCTGCTGGTCGTCACCTTCCTGCTGGCACTCATAGCGGGTGGTGCTTTCCCCGGCGCAAGCTTTAATGTGGCCGGCGAAAAGATATACGCCAATGCCCCATTCGTTATTGATGAGTTTTATTCGGCTATAGTCAATTACATAGGCATCATCATTGTAGTAGCTATGGTGGGCAATGCTGTACTCAATGACTTCAGAAGCAATACCTACACCATACTCTTTACCACGCCCATGTCCAAGTTCAGTTACCTGTTCGGGCGGTTCTCCGGGTCTATGTTCATAACGCTGCTGGTGCTTACCGGCCCTGCCTTCGGGCTTATGCTGGGCTATGCCAGCCCCTGGGTGAACCATGACAAGATAGAAGTGTTCCAGTTCTCTGCATATGTGTATGCCTACCTGCAATCTGTTATACCCAACGCCATTTTATTTGGCACTATATTTTTCGCGGTGAGCCTTATAGCGCGGGATATATTCGTGATCTGGCTGTCGCTGATCGTCTTTTATGTGGCCACAGGTGTATCCAGTACATTCTTCAGCTCATTAGACAAGCAGACGCTGTCTGCCTGTATAGATCCCATGGGCGAATCTGCAAAAGAAGTCCTCAGCAAATACTGGAGTACTTATGACAAGAACCACCTGCACTATACATTTACGGGGCTATTCCGTATCAACAGGCTCATATGGCTGGGCGTATCGGTGCTGATATGGATAACAGGTTATTATTTCTTTTCTTTCTCCGCAAGCCCACGCAGGCTTTCTTTCAGGAAAGCAAAAATTGCGGATAATGCAAAGCTCACCTTTGTGCCGGTGTTTTTTAATAAGAACAGCCTGCCTAAAGTAAGCAGGTCATTCACCACTGCGGCCAACCTGCGCAGCTTGTGGGGCTTGTCTGTAAATGAATGTAAAACATTGTGGCGAAATGTGTATTTCAGGATCATTATGCTGTTTGGCATGTTGTTCCTTTTTCTGGCGTCAATGCAAATAGGCAAGATATATGACACTACCGTGTACCCGGTCACCTACCGCATCATAGAATCTTTTGGCGGCACATTTACGCTGTTCATGGTCATACTCACCATTATGTTCAGCGGGGAGCTGGTATGGCGCTCGCGAGATTTCAGGATGAGCAATATCATAGATGCGCTGCCTGTGCCTAACTGGGTATTCTACATCAGCAAGCTGGCGGGCCTCGTCTTCATGCAGGTGCTGCTGCTGTGCGTAGTAATGGTGTGCGGCCTTATTGTTCAGCTATTCAAAGGCTATACACATTTAGAGCTACTGCTGTACATACAGTACCTGTTCGGTTTCCGGCTGATAAAGCTTGCTATGCTGGCTGTACTGGCGATTTTTGTGCAAACCATTGTGCGCAACAAATACCTCGGATACTTTATTGTGGCGCTGTATTACTTTTTCAACAACACATTTGCTCTTTTACTGCTCAAGCATAAACTGTTCATCTTCAATTCCGACCAGGGAATCCTGTATTCGGATATGAACAAATTCGGGCATTCCGTCTACCCATTTATCGTGTACAGGATCTACTGGGGCGCTTTCTGCATCATGCTGGCAGCGCTGTCTTCTATGTGGTGGGCGAGGGGCGCAGATGCCAGCCTGAAACAAAGAATAATTGCCGCCAGGACGAAAGACAACAGATCATCGCGCATGGCTATTATAATCAGCCTGCTGGTGTTCCTGGGCACTGGAGCATTTATTTATTACAACACGAACGTGGAAAACAAGTTCATGACCAGCTTTCAGCAAGAAGAATCGCGCGCTGCCTATGAAAAGCTATACAAGAAATTTGAGCATTGCCCGCAGCCGAAGATAACAGATGTGCAACTGAGCGTGGATA
>CAIVKT010000400.1 GCA_903906615.1 uncultured Bacteroidota bacterium
ATTGCTGAATGACATTACTAATGGCGCTAAGACTGTAACGATAAGGAGCCTTAGCTTCCCTGAGCGGCGCGGTGTGAAGCATGTGGTGCCTTATGAGCTGGAGTTGATGGCTGATGTGCCGTTTAATTTGGTTGATATAACTTAGTCGTGGTTCGAGGCTCACCAAGATTTAGGTGATTGTTGACAATGAAAAGAATGGCTATGCGGATAACGTATAGCCATTCTTTTTTGCAAAATATTTGCGGGTGTGGCTTCTTTTCTTTGCCTCTTCAGAGGCAAAGAGTGTATGGCATTATTTCAATTAACAAGTGATGTAAGTATTGGTTCGTTCAACTTCAGCGGTGTGCATGAGGTGCGGATACAGCGCGGCATCAAGTCGATTGAAGAACGAGCAACAATAGTGCTGCCGACCATAGCTTATGTGCAAAAAGGGAAAAGTGTACAGAAATATACTACCAGCACTTTATTCAGTGATGGTGATGCTGTGAACATTAACCTTGGCTATAACGGTGATGTGAATACCGAGTTTGTAGGGTTTGTGAAAAGGCGCGGTACAGGGATGCCCCTGGTAGTGGAATGTGAAGGATATAGCAGGTTGCTGCGACTGAATGTAAATATAAGCGGAGACTTCAGGACTACGCCAACGACTGCCAAGGCATTGCTGGAGCTTGCGGTACAAGGAACCGGCATAACAGTGCAGTGCGATGTGGACTTTCAGATAAAGGGCATCAAGCTGGTGAAGTTTAATGGCGTGCAAATATGTGATATTGTAAAACAGGTAAGCGATCACACGCTGAGTATATTTTTCATTGAACCGAATAAGCTGTGGTGCGGCCTTGTATATAGCGCCTATGCTACCGGGAATACGAATGCCTGGAATTTTCCTACTATAAACTACCGCCTGGGGTATAACTGTGTGCGGGATAACGGACTGAAGGAACGGATACCTGTAGAGCCAGTGCAGGTGATCTTTAAGGGTAAGTATGCCACCGGCGCATTGCTGTATAGCGCGAGCAAGGAAAAGGCCGCAAGAAGCAAGTACACGCACTTGAGCAGCCAAATCAATGATAATACAACGATGGGGAAGTTTGCCCAGGAGAAGGCTTTTATGTTGAATTATACGGGATATGAAGGACGATTAAACAGCTTTTTACAACCGTATGCTACACCTGGCATGGATGCCTACATAGTGAACAATGACCTGCAAGAGCTTAACGGGAAATATTTGATAGAAGAAACTGATGTAACATTTGGGACTAATGGGGCACGAAGGGTCTTGACCATAGGTCCAAGAGTGTCTTTCGACACTGCTAACAATTAAATAATGGACAGTCAAAAACAAGACATATCGAATGACATGCTGCGCGTAGTACGCAAGTTGGCTGTATGTGTGCATAGTGGCAAAGCGGTGGCGGGAACAATAGATGAGGAGCAAATGACGGTTAGTGTGCAGCTGACCATAGATGATAACAGCCAAGACCCTAATGGCAGCGAGAGTATAATAAGCGAAGGGGTGCTGCTGAATGTGGTGAGCCTGAATAATAACGGGGTGATATTATACCCGGCAGATGGCAGCGATGTGCTGGTAGCGGAAGTGGATGGACCGGGCAATTATGTAGTCATAAAATGCAGCAACCTGGTAAAAGCCAAACTGACTATTGGGGCATCTATGGTAACTGTGACGGATGGTTTAATACAGCTGAATGACGGTAGCCTGGGCGGATTGGTGAAGGTGGAGGCGTTGGTGAGCAAAATAAATGCTATTGAAGAACTGCTCAATAATCTAAAGACTGCGGTAACGGCAGTGGTAATTGCGGGCAGTACTGCGGATGGTGGCGCTGTGAAGGCCGGTATAATTGCGGGATTGGGGAGTGGCATTACCCCAACAACTTTGCGGGGAGATATTGAGAATACAAACATAAAGCAGGGATAGGTAATGTGATTGAATGTGGAAATGTGATAAATGTGCTACAAAAGCGAGTAATAAAACAAGTATGAAAAGGATATTACTGATATTGATTTTAGTTGCTTCGTGCCTCAGCATGACAACATTAAGCTATGGGCAGCGGAGCATATTGCCGAGTGGTGATACGATGGTGTATAATGCCGGGACAGGAAAGTGGGTGAACCATCCACTGGGTGGCGGCGGTAGCGCTATTGTAAACCCAAACTTTGTACCGGTGTACCTGGTGGATAGTAACCACACTTATTACAGCCCGTGGAAGGTGGTGTCTGTGATTGACAGCTTTATTAACAGCCTGGGTGGATTTGGGCAGGTGAATGCAGACTGGAATGCAACGAGCGGTGCGGCGTTTATAGAGCATAAGCCAGCGATCTATGACAGTACGCGGATAGTAGATAGCATAGCGGGATTGCGGGCAGGGATAGATACTGCGCTGGCAAGGGGAATGGTGCCTGGGCCGCAAGGGCCTGCGGGTAGTAATGGGACGAACGGCAGTAACGGGACTAATGGCAGTAATGGCACTAATGGTGTGAGTATAGTGTGGCTGGGGACTTTTGTGAGTGCGCCGGGTTCGCCGACTTTGAACCAGGCTTACCGGAACAGCAGCAGCGGTATAGCTTATGTGTGGAATGGCAGCGCCTGGGTGGAGATGGTGCAGGATGGCGCTACGGGAGCCACGGGCGCGACCGGGGCTGCGGGAACTAATGGCACGAATGGGAGTAATGGCGCGGCGGGGCCGAATACGGTGACCGGCAGCACTACGACTACTTTTACCGGTTTTCTTTATGGTAATGGCAGCGCTGTAACAACTGTGAACCCATTGCCGGCTACGGGAACTGCGGGGACTTATGGCAGCGCTACGCAGGTGCCTGTGCTGACGACTGATGCGCAGGGCCGCGTGACGGCTGTAACGAATACTACGATAACGGGTGTGGCACCGGGCGGCAGCGCGGGTGGTGACCTTACAGGTACTTACCCGAACCCGACCATTGGCGCAGGCAAGGTGACGAATGCAGACCTGGCCGGGAGCATAGCGGCCAGTAAGTTGACGGGTACTGATATTGCTACTGTAGGCACTATTACTGCCGGTACCTGGAATGGTACGGCTATTGCCAATGCTTACCTGGCTAACAGCACGGTGAGTGTGAACGGAACGCCTGTAGCGCTGGGGGCAGGTATAACGGTGAGCGCTGCGCCGAACGGTAGTGCAGGTGGTGACCTTACCGGGAGTTACCCGAACCCGACTTTGGGGGCTACTGCTGTAACTGCGGCCAGCTATGGTAGCAGTACTGCTATACCTTCTTTTACGGTGGATGGCAAGGG
Organism: uncultured Bacteroidota bacterium; assembly: GCA_903906615.1. Classification (GTDB taxonomy): domain Bacteria; phylum Bacteroidota; class Bacteroidia; order Chitinophagales; family Chitinophagaceae; genus Nemorincola. The sequence goes on from CAIVKT010000400.1 coordinate 3,287, forward strand.
CAGGCTTACTGCGGCCTCTACAAATGTGGTTATTGCGCCTGCGGGTACTTTATCAGGGACTACGTTGAATAGTACTGTGGTAACAAGCTCGCTGACTTCCGTAGGAACAATTACTACAGGTGTATGGAATGGGACGGCTATTGCGAATGCGAACCTTGCCAATAGCAGTGTGAGTGTGAATGGTACGGCTATATCCCTCGGCGCATCTGGCACTGTAACGGCAGCAGCAGGTACTTTGACGGGGACGACATTAAACAGTACTGTGGTAACAAGCTCGCTGACTTCTTTGGGTGCTGCACCTACGGCAAGTAGCGCAGGAACGGCATCGGGCAGTATTGTTACTGTGAATGGTACGCAGAATTTGACCAATAAGCGCATTACACCGAGGGTGGGCAGTACTACCAGCAGCGCCACGCCTACCATCAATACGGATAACTATGACATTTACGAGCTGACTGCGCAGGCGGTAGATATTACTTCCTTTACCACTAACCTAAGCGGCACACCGGTGGATGGGCAACTGCTGGAGCTGCTGATAACGGGGACGGCTACCAGGAACATAACGTGGGGATCATCTTTTGAAAGCAGCACCATCACTTTGCCAGCGGCCACCGTGTCAACGGCCATGCTGGGTGTGCTACTGCAATATAACGGGGTAACGAGCAAATGGAGGTGCGCAGGAACATGGTAAGGCTATTATTGATATTGATGCTTTGGAGCTGTGCTGCTAATGCGCAGCTGATGGGATTGCTGGGTAAGCATGTGGTGAGTGGCGGCGGTGGATGCACTACCGTAGTAACAGAGGCATCTCAGCTTAACCCTGTATCTGGGACTTATGTGCAGTATTTGTCAACGAGCAACTTTACGGGTAACCCGACTACATTTAGTGTATCTGCATGGTTCAATCTTTATTATACGCAGGCGGGACGGACTTATTTTAGTAATTACAATGGCTCTAATGGATGGGTAGTGGGGATTGATGACGGCGTGGCTAATTATATAAAGTTCTATGCGGGGTCGGCAACCTTTAATTCTACAGTGTTATTGAGCAATAGTACCTGGTACCATGTGGTGCTTACTTATGATGCAGGGGCAAGTCCACAGATGAAGCTGTATATTAATAATGGCACACCTGAAACGGCTACTATCGCTCTGACGTATGGGAGTGTACCATCTTACAATACTATAGGGCAATTGACTCCAGCGAGTAATAACCAGTCATTCGCCGCTAATATGACCACTACAGGATATTGGAACAGGGCATTAACCAGCACTGAGGTGTCGTATCTATACAATAGTGGTGATCCGCTTCAATATAGTTGTATGACAGGTAGTGTATTTACTGGGCTTGTGGCGTGGTACGATATGGGTGAAGCAACTGGCGCAACGAGGGTGGACGCAACTGGTAACGGGCATAACATGAGTAATACTACAAGTGTAGCACAAGTAACAAGATAATATGAGAACACTACTATTTATAGCATTATTGCTATCCGGGCTCACGGCTAAGGCGCAATGCGGGCCGTTTACTATTACCGGCGATACGTCTGTGGCTATTGTGCCGAGAACTTATGACCTGAGTGATACCACGCATTATAATGCGATCATCCTTACCGGGGTAGATACGAGTGGTGGAGGGATACGTGGTTATTGCCATTTGCGGAGTGCGGGTGGCGCTATTTATCCGTTTGAGCCGAATTTCAGCATTTACGATAAGCAGCAATATGTTATAAACGGTCTTAGCTACCTGTTTTGCAAGGTATCTATGATCATGGCGTTACCAATTAATAACTGATAGCATGAGGCAGATGAATGATTTTGCACTGGATGGGAATGGTGACCTGCTTATAGTGGCGGGTGACTTTGTGGTGGTGGAAAGCACGGAGGAGCATATGAAGAGTATGCTGGTGGATAACTATGGGGATTATCCTTATGATCCACTTAACTGTGTGGGCGCTTTCAATTACGAGGATGATGATGTGCAGGGTGATCTGCCGGGTGCGATAGCGAAGACGTTTGCCGCAGATGGAATGGACGTAGTGAAGATAAAGGTAGATGGGGATTTGAATGTGGAGGTGGATGCTTATTATAAATAGTGGTTCGGCGATGCTCACCATTAGTAGATAGTCGATAGTAGATAGTCGTTAGTAATTAGTCGTTATGGGTACAACAATAAAGGCAAAGCCGAACCAAAGCATGAGGGATGTGATCCTACAGGGATTAGGCTCTATGGAAGGTGCCATGCAGTTTTGCTGGGACAATGGCGTGGCTATAAGCGATGTGCCGGTAGTGGGAACCGTGTACCAAGTGAGCGATGCCGCTATCGCACTGGCCGGAGCTGCCGGGTTATCTGTATTGCAGGAGGTAGCTAAAGAAGGTATTGTATTTGGTACGCTTGGAACTCTTCCTGCGCCACCGACAATGAGGGTGGTACTTATGCCTGTACTGAAAGCTGTGGCAACAACGGCGACCACACCTGCCACAACAGGTTTTTATGAGTTCAATATAGAAGGTGATACCGGATTTATAGATGTGTATGGACTTGTAGCTGGAATAGGCGGCTATCCGAGCGAGCCGAATAACGTTCATTACATAACAACTGACGAAGAACCCGGATCACCAACAGTACTGGCGGAAGTGGCAGCTACTGATATGACGGCGAAGAGCATTAGCTATAAGGTGCCGTGGGTGACTGGACATAGCAATATGCTGGTGTTCGGCGCTGCTGATCCAACAGCCTGTACCACGTTTGAAGATACAGAAGGAAACAAGGCCCACGCTTGGCCTGCTATCATACTTGATAGTGCGACACAAACGATAGAGCAGTACCTGAACCCTATTCTGCTTGTAGAACTGGTAAGCAGCGCACCAGGTAGTGTAACGATACGACTGACACGAAGCCATACGGCCATCACATTTACCGGGCTAAGCCTTTTCGCTATGATATGGACAGATGCGGCAGCCGGTGGTGTAACGGGTGTAACAGGTAGGATGCCAGACCCGGCAGACCCAACCAATGGGAATAAGATGATATGTACCCTGCTGCCGGGTGTATATACATTTGGTGTAATTGCTACCTACGCTTATACGGCAGGTATCCCGAACACGGGAATGCAATGTGTGGTTGAAGTAGCATAATAAGTAAAACAGATCGTTCGGCGTGGTTCGATAAAATCACCAGCTCACGATGACAACATAATTAATTATGGGAAGAAGCATAGCGACAATACAAACCGGAATATGGGATGCCGTACTCGCGGACACGACATTAGTAGCTGAATTGACGAGCACGAGTACCTTGGCCATATGGTGGTTATGGACTTGGGTAATAGCCACGCAAATGTTTGTAATGGAAGGATTAACTGATTTTGCTCAACTGGAAGTTACCAATATCATAGCTACCCAAAAGCCACACAGCTTGCAATGGTATGCTACAAAGGCTCTTGCTTTCCAGTATGGTGCGGCCTTACCGGCAGATACTGATGTTTATAATCCAGTGGCTGCGGCAGGTGATCCAAGCCTGATCGTAACGTTTGCCGTGGCTGTGGAAATAAGCAACCGGGTAAGGATAAAAGTGGCTACCGGTACGGTGGGCGCTCTGAGTGCATTAAGCACTCCGCAGCTTACGGCATTCAGCACGTATATGGGACGAATAAAAGATGCAGGTGTGAAGGTGCTGTGTACCAGTGGCCCAGGTGATACCTTCCAACCTACACAGACCATATACTACGACCCACTGATACTGGATAATACAGGTGCAAGGCTTGATGGCACAGAGGCAACGCCTATACAGGATGCAATCAATACTTTCCTGAATGGTTTGGGTTTCAATGGCAAGCTGCGCCTTAACGATTATATAGCTGCTATGCAGGCTGTAGCCGGAGTAATCATAGCAGATGAAGTAAGCATACAGGCATTTTATGGGGCAGTGGCCCCGGTGGTGATCACAACTGAATATACCCCTGATGCGGGATACCTGGTACTGGACACAGTATGGTTTGCCGCACACATAAATTACGTAGCATATACCGGATAGTTCGGCAAGCTCACTATGACAAATGGTTTCGCAGGCTCAGTAATAAAATGTTTTTATGGGATTTTTTGATGTAGATTTTGATTTTAATACAAGGGTGTACCTCGCTGTGCGGCGCAGGAAGACTATAATGCTGGCATGGCTGAAAGCCCTTATCAGCCCGATAAAGTACGTTTATAACGGTTTTAAAGCCAATAGAGCCAATAACCTTTATTTCCTTTCGCATGATGGGCAGATATGCTATATGGAAGCGGCGCTGAACGACACCTTTGATACGTTGAGGCGCATATACATTACTGATGGCCCATACTTCGACCCGGAGTATATCTATACAGTACCTGAAGAAAAGCCACTGGCCCTGAGCAGACGTAGTGAAGTTGGCACTACTACTTATCCCTCACCAAGATGGTTATATACAAGGGCGGAAACGTATGATGATGGGATTTCGTTCATTGTTCATGTACCTGCTTCATTGGTATTTGATACCAACAGAATGAAAGCATTGATCAATGAATACAGATTGCCGGGTAAGACTTATACAATAGTAACTTTTTAATTAAACGATATGAAAGCAATTGATTTTAGCCATGATGGCGGTTACCCATTGACACAGGATGATCTTGATTATTTGCAGCAGGCTTATACAGAATGTATATCGTCCATGACTGCTGTTGTGGATAGCACTACCGCGATAATATTGGCTGGGATGGGGTCTACGTTTGGATTAGGTGTAACTACCATTGCTGCGGGGTATTTCCTTTATAACGGCAAGATAGTGCGCTTTACTGGTGGCACCTATGGTGCATTAAGTGTTGGAACAGTGGTGTTGGTAGTGATAACCCCCAATGCCACAGACCTTACCTACGATGACTCCTCCATATATCCAGCTATATTGGAAAGTACTGCCGGACTGACGACAGGAGCAGCGGTTACGGATGCTACCCACTTCCCGCTGAATAACATGATCAGCTATGCTACGGCATTTGCTCTTGCAAGCAATAGCAGTGTGTGGCCTGCGCCTATAAGGGCATCGGCGGGATCGGGTATATATGCAGGGACGTTCGATGATGATAGCTCATCGCCTATTACTTACCGGAAGGCTGTAGGCAGCAACATGGTGGAACTGGCTGGGGTAACTAATAACAGCGCCGGGGCATCGAGCATAGGTGGCAGTACTTTGATGATGACGCTACCTGTCGGTTATCGGCCAGCACATGACAGACATTTTTCATGCAGAGGGTCGAATGCCGGTGCCTTTGCTATGATAGCGGTGGATATAATAGCTGCCAGTGGCGCTGTGAAGATACAAGGGACCTTAACGCCTTTTGATAACCAAGGTGTGAGTATGGACGGCATTAGCTTTGCGACTGATTAAGGGTAAGTCTATTAGCGGGGAAATCGGGCAAGTGTTAGCTGGCTGGCATTATTGGTTCGCGGGGCAAATATAGGCTGTTTAAACTGGCTGTAAACGTCGTTTTTCTGTTACTTCTAAAAAGTAAACGGTTTGTTTTAAAAAAGTAAACGGTTTGTTTTTGCGCTTATACTCCGATAGTTATTCGGATTGTTGCTCCATTTTATTGCTCACCTTTCCATTGATAATCAATGAATTAAGATTGAAACGAGCAATAAAGTTGCTCACTTTTCTGCTCATCTATTGCTCAATTTATTTTCTAATATTTCATCGTAATTGAGTAAAAACGAACTTTAACGGGACAAAGATCGTGAAGAAAGTAATACGCTCCAAGACGAAAAATCTATTGGGCGTTTGGTTTTATTGATAGTGTGTTGCGAGGCAGGGATCGATTAATTAATGAACAACTCGGAAATATGGATGTCCAGCCCTTTGCAGACGGCGAGAATATAGATATACGAAGGGTTAAAATCTCCTTTCTCCATCTTGTGTATTGATTGCCGATCTTTGCCAATTTTTTGAGCCACTTCTTCTAAACTTAATCCCTTCTCATTGCGAATGGCTTTTACTCTTTCGCCTAGTTTTATGAGTTCTTTTTTATCAAGTTTGCTTAATGGCCATGGCATGGCTCAATAGTATAGCCATGAGAAAAAAATAATGTCATAAGAACCTATGACATTTGAAAATTTATGCTTAATCTTGTACCTGTGAGATAGTAAAGGCGATTTTATATAATGTAAATCACTAACTTTAGTTCCTGATC
>CAIVKT010000401.1 GCA_903906615.1 uncultured Bacteroidota bacterium
CGGGTTTGCAGCAGCATACGCAGGAACTCTTCGGGCAAGGCTGATGAAATTAGGCCGGTGAACAGAAGCCCTGCAATACCCATTTCTTTGTATGCTTCTGTCCAGTGCGAGCGGTCGGGGGCGGTTAATAATGTAATGCTGCCAACAATAATGTGGATGAATATCGCGAGATACCAGTAACGGGTGTTGCCACCTAATTCCGTGGGTTTGTATTTGTACCTGAACAGGAATATAAGAGCGATAACAATAGGGAAGGCAAAAATGATCAAAGGGAAGAAAGCCAGCTTCAGCCAGGGGTTCATTGTTTCCCAACCGCCATGGAAACGGACAATGAGAAACACTGTGCCCAGCAATGTGCAAATAATGATGGTAGCCAGCTCCCGCCATACCGGTTTTTTGATGGGAAATTTTTTGTCCTTTTTTGGGAACATGGTCGTGATCACATCTGTAACAAACGCGCCAAACCAAACAGCGAATACATAGCCGCATCCATAGAGTAGGCGGTGCATATTATACTCATGGTAAAGAACCACGCCAAAGCAAAACAACACTACTGCAAATGCGGCAGGGTAGCTTCGCAGGAAGCCAATGTGCTTGCGGAAAGTGCTGCTGATGATGTTCATGTGCTGCAATGGTATTGTTGTTGATAAGACAACAAAGTAAAAAACTATTGCTGAAGTGCGTATCCCTATAAGGTTATTTCACCCTAAATTTCCCCTTTAAATACAAATACCGCAGGGCCGGTGAGGACTACATCAATTGCCGAGGTGGGGGTGTTCTTGGTAAAGGATACTTCAAGCTGGCCGCCGGGTGTGGTAATGTTTGTTTTGAAAGTGCCTGTGGCTGTGCAGGTGGCGGCAATTGCAGCCGCGGTAACGCCGGTGCCGCAGCTGAGGGTCTCGTCTTCCACGCCGCGCTCGTAGGTACGCACATTGAGGCCGGTCTTTGTTTGCTGCACAAAATTTACGTTGGTGCCGCCGGGTTTAAAGGTATCGCTGTAGCGAATACGCTTGCCCTCGTTAAATACGTCTGCTGCCTGCGTGTCTTCTACCCATAGTATGTAGTGCGGGGAGCCGGTATCGAGGAAAGTGTATTCTTTATTGATCTGTACTTCGGCTACGTCTTTCATATGCAGGCTGATGAGGCCATCGGGGGCTATGGTAGCGGTGTGCGGGCCATCGGTAGCTATGAATGATGCGTGGGTGGTAACGAGGCCCAGCGAATGCGCAAATGCTACCAGGCACCTGCCGCCATTGCCACACATGCTGCTCTCCCTGCCATCAGAGTTGTAGTACACCATCCTGAAGTCGTAACCATCGGCATGGCGCAGCAGCATGAGGCCATCAGCGCCTATACCAAAGCGGCGGTGGCACAAGGCTGCTATCTGCTCTGTGGTCAGCTCTACTTCATTAGCCCTGTCGTCTATCAGGATGAAGTCGTTGCCGGTGCCGTGGTATTTATAGAAGGTCATGATGTGTGCAATGTGTTTACCGATTTTAAGTTAATCGTATTGGTGTTTCCTAAAAATATTCCACCCTTTCAGGGCTTGTGTTGTTGTTTTTCGATTACCCGGGGCTACACCCCGGGCTGATATATCCCGCCCTTTCAGGGCTTTTTCGAAACAAGTAATGGTGATAGTAATGGTTTTGCATGCAAAGGTCGTAATGAAATAGGGATACTCCAAGTGATTAAATGTTAATGTGCGGGATGCTCGAACAGCGGCAAACCCACTTCTTTGGCTATAGCCTCTGCCAGCAGTTTGCCGTCTGCACTGAACGGCCAGTAAAACAGGCTTTTGATCGCGTGGTCTTTGCGTATGCTGTTGATCGCCTCTAAGCAGGTTCTTTTTGCGAGGCCCTGCCGCCTGAATTCCGGCAATACCGATGCCGAGCATAGGTATATGGTATCGTAGGCCATGCCGGGCTCCGTTTCGTCGAAAAGCTGTTTTTCGGATAGCTCTTCGGCCAGGAAGCGTTTCATAATTTTATCTGTAGTGGGTATGAGCAACAGCCACAGTATTGGACCGTCTTCATTGGCTACCTGCGACATGGTAGCCGGGTGTAGTTGATGTAGCTGCTCCATCACCTCGTCGTCAACATTCAGTTGGTCGGGGTCGTTTCTTACGTCAAAGAATTCAGTTACTAGTTGCAACATGCGTTTAAGGTTGTCAGACATTGTTTATAGTATTAAGGAACGATGACGAAACAAAGTACACTATCTTACTTGTTCTCTTCCATTTTTACTTCGTTGTAAAAG
>CAIVKT010000402.1 GCA_903906615.1 uncultured Bacteroidota bacterium
CATTGGATGTGTTTCTGTATGACCTGCTGAATATTGCTTTTATGCAGGAGGATATGCTGGGCGAGATCAACCCGGTGTTTTACTCCATAACGCAGGTATATGCAGGCAAGGCGCTACTGGTAGATTTTAATGCTCAGTACGGGCTTTATGGATGGGTGTTGTACCCTGTATTCAAACTGATAGGCTTGAGTACGTATAACTTTAGTGCTGTGATGGGCTTTTTGAATGCCGCATCATTTGTATTAATGTACCTCGCAATCAGGAAGATCATTAAAAGGGATATTTTATCGCTGATGGTTTTTCTGTGCCTGATCTTCTGGCAGTTCTGGCAGACGAGGTTGCCATTTGTGACTGAAACACATGCTTATTACCAGTACTGGCCATTGCGCACGTTGTTTCCATGTATCGCCTTTTACTTGTTGGCCTTGTATAATGAAGGCAATGCAAAACGCAATAAGATATTGCTTCCACTTTTGTCTTTTAGCGCAGCTATAGGTGTGTTGTGGAATATTGATACGGGGCTGGTGGTTTTTGGCGCGGTGTTGGTGGCTCTGTTGTTCTCGGCTTATCACGAACTGCCGCTTAAGGATGCGATCAAAAAAGGTATGGTGTATTTGGGATGGATGGCCGGCGCATTGGTGACGATGATCCTATTGTTTTTTGTAAGCACTAAAATACATACAGGCGTGTGGCCCAACTTCGGGCAGGCTGCGCAATACCAAAGTATATTTTACATCTCGGGCTTCTTTATGCTGGCTATGAGCCCCCTCCACTTTTGGAATGTGCCGGCGCTGGTATACGTGGCTACCTGTATATACATAGTGCTCCATATGCGCAAGGCCGCTAATAAAGAGCTTCCTGTGATCGTATATCTCTTCATACTGGGTGCGGGGCTTTTCTCTTACTTCCAGGGGCGGTCTTATGACCTCACGGTGAACGCTGTGATGTACCCGGCAATAATAATGATCGGGGTATTCTGCGACCGGTTGTATACACAAATACAAGAGCGCGATACATGGATACATGAAGGCACAATAGCCTTCCTGGTGCTTTTCCTTTTCCTGGCCGATGGCGCTTTTTCGATGATCTACAATATACCTACCATACATGAAATAGCCATGGACAACGCACGCGCCGAAGACCCGCTGAAAGAGGATGCAGTAAAAGAGAGGATGGCCTTCATCAGTAACAATATACCGGCGAAGGATACTGTGCTTATTTTATCGAGGAACTTTGAAAGCTATGATTATGCGCTTGGCGGCTATGTGAACCCGATGAACATAGCAGGATCCACAGAATTCTTCTTTAAAGCAGACCTGGATACGATAGTGAATTATATAAAAACAGACAAGTACCCGATAATTTTTGACGGGCTTCGCCCGTTGCCACCCTGGTACCTGAAAGATTCGCTGATACACCAGCTATCGCTATACACTGAGGTAGTAAAAGCAACCAAGGACCGTACGTTGCTGTTATTAAAACCCACAGGTAAGAAGGCCACGAGAAGGCTGGTACGCGATGCCGCCACAGTATATTATAATGACCTTGGCGAATTCAACAGGTTTGTGACTACTTTTTCGAGGGGGTCTTTCAGCGCTAATTTTGATATAGAGTGTATAGTGTCGCTGGATACCACAAGGCTAACCAAAGACAACCTGTTATTTACCAACGCCTCTGATAAAATACCCTATTGCGGGCTGATGATACAGCAGGCAGGGGATGATAAACTGCAATACCGGTTTATGTACGGAACGGGTAGTGCGTGGACCTGCCAGGTACTCTTTAAACTAAGTGCGGCACAGGATAACCACTTGCTGGTGAGTATGCGGAACGGGACAGTGACGGTATATAACAATGACCAGCCGGTAGGGCAGGCAACCGGCAATGGCCCGATCAAAAACAGCGATGGCAATTTTTATATAGACAATAACTTTCCGGGTGTGGTAAAGGAGGTGAAGATAGAGAACCATTAGAGGTTTGGGATAGGGGATAGCATTGCAATTGCATAACGTAACTTAAACGGTTGAAACCGTTGTATGACTAACCTTTATTAAAAACCCACGGTTGAAACCGTGGGCTATGTTAAACAGAATAATTGTGAGCTTATAAGTCATCTATCTCCACTTCATCAGTAGGTCTTATGAGTTCGTAGCGTTTGGCGAAGTTGCACCAGTGGCAGGTTTCTTTGCCGCAGCCGCGATCGAATTCGTGATTCATGATGCGGCTGTAGCTGTCTTTTACCTGAGCACGCACTATCTCTTCATCGGCAGGGAATACGGGAACGGTGACGTGCTTGTACTGGCCATTTTTCCCCTTCTGCACGAAATCGAACATGCCGGTGGAAACCTTCCATGTTCTGTCTTCCATATGCTCCAGGATGAGCTTGTAGAAGACCATTTGCCGCCAGTAGTCGCCGCCGAGGGGTTCTTTATCATTGGGTTGGGCGGTCATTGCTGTTGCAGACTTATCGGGGTCGCCGGTCTTATAGTCTATCACCTTGCATTCGGCGCCGTTTATTTCTATCTTATCTATCTTACCGGTAACGGGCACACCATCGAGGAAGTAGCGGGGTACTTTGTACTCTATTTCTACATCGGTATGCGCATGGCTGCTGTTGGCATCATAGTAATCGGAGATTAGCGCTTCGCCCTGCTCCAGCCTACGGTCAAATTGAATTTGTGTGAAGCAGGAAGACTCGGAATAAAGCGCGGAGCGGAATGCGCCGATGACAATTTCCTTATCCGGGAAAACTCCCTTGGCTTGCTTCATATCGAGGAACATACGCTCCAGCGCATAGTGTACCGCGCTACCGAATGCGAGTGCGTCATTTTTCTGGTAAGGCACTTTGAGAATGGTCTCGTAATAGAACGCCAGCGGGCAACGCAGGAATTTAGATAGGGCAGTATAACTCATGATGAACTGCTGCAGCACCCGCTCTATCCATTCGGCATTAGCGATCTTTATGCGCACCTCGGGTACCGGCTGCATGGCCCACTCCATATGCTGCAATATATTGCCGGTAGGTACGGTGTGCAGCTCGCGCTCTTCGAGCGTGGATATTTCGTCAATAAAAACGGACTGCGCTATTGCCTTGCCGAGGTTATCATTAACGGCATAGGAAACCTGCAAATATTTTTTTGCGCGCGTGAGCGCTACGTAGAAGAGCCTGCGGGCCACTTCTGTTTTGTATGACTTTTCGGTATCATCTTCGGTTTGGGTGATGGTATCGGGCAGCTTGTATTCGTTGCCACCACCTTTCTTTTCTTCCCAGAAATTTTTTGTGACGCCGATGAGGAATACGTATTCAAACTCGTTGCCTTTGGCTCCGTGAGTAGTAAAGAAATGCACACCGTTCTCATTCTGAATGACACGCTGCATGGGCAACGATATTTTCTCGTCATTCATGCGCGTGATCATGACCAGCAGATCAGCGGCTTTTGTTTTGGGCGTGCGTGCGTAGGTGTCTTTTACAAACTCAAAGAAGGTGAAGAGTACCTGTATGTTCCATACATGATCGGTGGTGCGCACGAGATGGGCCACAATGCCGCTCTCGTGAATGATCTTTTCTATGAGCAGTGGTAAGGGTAAAGATAACTGCTGCTTTTCCCACTGGTCGAGGCTGTTGCCGAGGCGTTGCATGGCTTTGGCGGATGCAAGGCCAAGGGACTCTATGAGCAGGGGATTCGATAACAGTAACCGCCAGCGGAGCGGGCCTTTCTCTTTACGATTGGCCTGCATGTAGAGCGCCAGCTGGGCAATATCTGTAGGCTCTATGCCATAGTAAGGCGCGTGCATGAGTTCGAACAAAACATCTTCGCCATCGAAAGTTTTTTTGCGCTCCCGATCGAGGTAGCGAAGTACATTGAGTACCTGCTCTATGAGCGGCTCTTCAAGAATATTTACGGGGCGCTTTACATTATAGGGTATACCCTTGCGGTCCATGATGGCCATGATGTTCTCGGCCTGGCGGTGCTGGGCGTAGAGTACGGCAATTTCCCGCAGGGGTACTTCTTTGCGGCGCAGCTCTTCTATCTGCAACACCACGTCTGCTTCTTCCTGCAAAATGTTGGTGTATACTTTTACCACGGGTGCTACCACATCGGTTGCGGTTTTAAACCGATCGGATGCGGATATGATATTTTTATCGATGCCGAGATGTTGTAGTTGGTTGATGAGGCGCTTCTGGTTATTTTGAATAGTGGCCATCGCCTTATCTATGATAGGCTGTGAGGAGCGGTAGTTGTGCGGCAGCACCACTACCTTAATATTCTCGCGGTGGCGCTCATAAAAGTCTATGATATTGCGGATGCGTGCACCCTGGAATTCGTAGATGCTTTGGTCGTCATCGCCTACTACAAAAATATTGGGGTCGTCCCAATAAGAAGAGAGGAGCGTGAGCAATTCATTTTGCGAGCCGTTGGTATCCTGGAATTCATCAACGAGTATGAACTGGTAACGCTCCTGGTAGCTTTGCAGAAGAGCAGGGTTCTCATTGAATGCTTTAAGCACCCAAATGATCATGTCGTTAAAATCGTAACGGCCTGAATTTTTCATTAGCTGCTCGTAGCTATCGAAGAGGAGCGCGGCAGCTTTGCTGCCTTCCATTTTCCTTATTTCTTCATCTACCTGGTCCTGCTTGATATCGCCTTTTTGGAACTCTTTGTACTTGCGTTTATAGATGTACTCTTCGCGGTTGGGCAGGTCTGCTATGTATTCGTCAATGGCTTCTTCAATATAAGCGGGGGTAAGGTACTCGCGCTTCATCAGGTCGAACAGGCGGTTCAGCTTGCCGGAGTCGAAGTAGATATTGCCGCTGAGCTTGCGCAGTGGGTGGCCCTGTGGCAGCTCTTCGATCATTTGGTACAGTAGCTCTGTGCGCTCCAGGTCGGTAATGGGTTGCAGGGAGCGCATACTGAAGCTCTCGCTGTTGTTCTGGATGACATTATTACAAAAAGCGTGGAAGGTATATATATTGACCTTGTGGGCAGCCGATCCTATGATCTGCACGAGGCGGCGGCGCATGGAGTTGGTGGCCTCGTCGGTATAAGTGAGGCAAAGTATCTCGTGGGGCTGCACCTGTGCCTCGCTGCGCAGGAGGGCTGCTATGCGCATGGAAAGCACTTCGGTTTTGCCCGTACCCGGGCCTGCTATTACCATTACGGGGCCATATATAGTATCCACAGCCTCGCGCTGGCGCTCATTGAGCTTATTGTATCTGTCGAGGAAGAGGTCTTCGTTGATGTTCATTGTGAAATGAAGGTAAGAAATGGCGGCCTATATATAGGATGAAGTACGAAGGATGCATAAAAATAATCCGAAAAGCACATATGACTAATAGAATTGTCATTAAATTAATGTGACTTAACATTAAATTAATGTTGGAGTAACATTGACGTAACGTTGGGGTATTTCCTTTGCACTTAATTAAAAAACACACAAATGAACAGAACATTTACCAAATTAGGCGTTGCCTGCTCCCTGTTATTAACACTTGCAGGTACTGCAAAGGCGCAAACAGCCGACACAACAGTAGAATTTAAACCACACGGCCAGCTGTGGGGATATGCATTTGGTGATTTCGCTTACAAGGGCGGATCAGATAACATTGGTACTGCTACTGCACCGGTATATCGTGGTGGCTCAAACCAATACACAGGCATGCCTGTGAGCAGCAATATGTTCCAGTTCCGTCGTATCTACCTGGGCTACAACTATGAGATCAGCCAGAAATTCTCTGCTGAGTTCCTGTTAGCTTCAGAAGATGACTTCAATGCAGGCCTGGACAATCAAGGAGCAGGTGATGTAACTACTAACGGTAAGTTTGCTCCTTACGTAAAGCTGGCTAACCTCCGTTGGAAAAACATCTTCAAAAATTCTGACCTTGTTATTGGCCAGCAGTCAACTCCTGCTTTCGCAAAGACAGGCAGGAACGATCAAACTGCGGAAGAAGTATGGGCATACCGCTCTATCGAAAGGACCATCACGGATATCCGTCGCACTCCATCATTCGATATGGGTGTGAGCCTGCAAGGCTGGTTCGATAAGAAAGGCAACTTTGGCTATACGGCAATGGTAGGTAATGGTACCAGCGCAAAGCCTGAAACTGATAACTTCAAATGGTTCTATGGTGATGTATATGCTAAGTTCTTCAACAAGAAACTGATCATAGATCTTTACCAGGATTATGAAAGACTGAACTGGGGTGTATACTCACCAAGCGCTAAGGCGGGAGTTTCCAGCCCGGCAGGCCCATGGTATCATGATCGTAACATGACCAAATTATTCCTGGCTTACACAACTAAGAAATTCACTGTAGGTACTGAGATCTTCCAGAACACACTGATGAATGATGTGAAGATCACCGGTAAAGATGGCGCCCAGTACTACCGTACCACAATGGCTATGGGTGAATCATTCTTTGTACGTGGCCGTATACTCGCTAACAAAGCAGGCAACCAAACACTTGGTTTCTTTGCACGCTACGACAACTACGACCCGACAGGCAACCTGAGCAGCATCGTAAACAATGCAAATACCAAGAGCTATACAGCAGCAACATCAAACTACGAGCCTACTACCAAGGAGCAGTTTGTAACCTTCGGCCTGGACTTTACGCCAATAAAGAATGTACACATCATGCCGAACATCTGGATGAATACATATAACAGCGGAGTAACAGCAGGTGATAAGAACAGCGCAGGTACTGTATTCAACACTACAATGAACCCGAACCTCAGCAATGTAAAGGGTACAGACGCAGTGTACCGTATCACTTTCTTCTACACATACGGTAAATAAGCAAAAACTAAAAAGTAAAAACTTAAATAATCATGAAAACGATAAAAACATTAGCGCTTACCGCAGTAGCTATCATCGTAACAGGTGGTATGATGCTCACGGGCTGTAACGGCTCGGGTACAGGCTCAAAATCAGACAGTACAGCTGCCAAAGGCTCTGATGAAGATAACACCATCATGGGCGCAGGCGCTACTTTCCCTAATCCATTGTACTCAAAGATGTTCTCTGAATACAACAAGACTACGGGACTGCGCGTGAACTACCAGTCGATAGGCTCGGGTGGCGGTATACAGCAGCTGACCAGCAAAACCGTAGACTTCGGCGCATCTGATGCACCGCTGAACGGCAAGCAGGATTCGGCATTATCAGCGCCAGCAGTACACATACCGATCACAGCAGGCGCGGTAGTGATCAGCTACAACCTGCCCGAGTTGAAGGATACACTGAAGCTGACACCTGATGTGCTGGCCAAGATATTCCTCGGCGAGATCAAGAAGTGGAATGACCCGCAGATAGCCGCCGCCAATAAAGGCGTGAAACTGCCTGCCACTGATATACTGGTTGCGCATCGCTCTGACGGCAGCGGTACATCTAATATCTTCACCACTTACCTGTCTAAAGTAAGCACTGCATGGGACAGCAAGGTAGGCAAAGGCTCATCAGTTAACTGGCCTGTGGGCCTTGGCGGAAAAGGTAACGAAGGTGTTGCCGGTTCTATCAAGCAGACACCGGGCGCTATAGGCTACATTGAGCTGGCTTATGCTATCCAGAACAACATGTCTTACGCCAAGATACAGAACAAGGCAGGCAACTTCATCACGCCAAGTATTGCGAGCATTACCGCAGCAGCCAACATCACTATACCGGCAGATGCAAAAGTATCACTGACCAATACTGAAGCTGCTGATGGCTACCCTATCTCCGGCCTTACCTGGATACTAGTGTACAAAGAGCAGAGCTACGGAAACCGCTCATTGGACAAAGTAACCAAGATGCTGAAAATGATACAATGGATGATCCATGACGGACAGCAGTATTGCGCTCCGCTGAATTATGCTCCGCTTTCTGCCAATGCAGTAACTGTAGGCGATGCACAATTAAAGACCATCACATTTGGCGGTAAGCCTGTATTGCAGTAAACAAAATGCACCATGTCTTCTACTATTGATAATAATCTGATTACCCGTCCCGAACAGAATTTGGGACGGGTAATTAGTTCTATAACAGCGCCAGTGAGCAAAGTAACCACCACCAAAAGGCTAAAACGATCGTACCGGCATATACGTGCCGAGAATGTGTTCAGGCGCACACTGGTGATCGTGGGCCTTGCTACCATAGTGCTGGTGCTGGGTATATTGCTGACGTTGGTAGTACAATCCATGCTGTCTATAAAGGCATCAGGGCTAAGTTATGTGTGGGGCCATGTGTGGGACCCGGTGCGCGATATATTCGGCGCATATCCCTTTATGCTGGGTACGCTGCTCACGTCTTTCCTCGCTCTGATCATCTCTATTCCTTTTTCATTTGCGGTGGGTGTGTTTTTGGGCGAGTACCATCCGCAGGGCTGGTTCTCTAACCTGCTGAAGAATACAGTGGAGCTCATAGCTGCTGTGCCATCTGTGATCTACGGCTTTTGGGGGCTGGCGGTGCTGGTGCCTATAGTGCGCAGCTTTGAATCAAAAATAGGTGTGGACCCTGTAGGCTTAGGTATTTTCACCTCATCGCTTATACTTGCGATCATGATCATTCCTTATGCGGCATCGCTGGGTAGGTCTATGATACAGATGGTGCCTTCAAATCTTAAAGAAGCAGCTTACTCGCTTGGCGCTACGCGCTGGGAAGTGATACGCAGTGTGGTGTTCCCTTATACACGGTCTGGCCTGTTTGCAGGTGTGCTGTTGTCGCTGGGCCGCGCTCTGGGCGAAACAATGGCAGTGACCATGGTAATAGGTAATACCAGCCTGATACCTAAAAGCATCTTCTCGCCGGGCAATACAATGGCGAGCGTGATAGCGAATGAATTTACAGAAGCAGACCATCCTGTGTACCTCTCTGCACTTATAGAACTGGGACTGGTACTTTTCGTGGTAACAGTGATCATCAACATGATCGGTAAAAGATTGATCAAAGGATTTACAAATTAGGAGTTATGAACACAGACAGGGTCGGGTATAAATACAGGATAGGTAAAAACATTGGCTTCCAGGCGCTGATAACAGCACTTGCATGCGGATGTGTGGTACCGTTGATTTTTATACTTGTGTACATTCTCAAAGCGGGCATTACGAAGATCAACTGGCATTTCCTCACCAACCTGCCGAAACCGGTGGGCGAAAGTGGTGGTGGCATAGCCAACGCGCTGGTGGGGAGTATCATCATCATCGCTATCGCCTCTGTGATTGCGATCCCTTTCGGGATACTGTGTGGCATATACCTGAGCGAAAACAAAAAAAGCAAGCTTGCTTACTGGAGCCGTCTTTGCATAGATATATTACAGGGTGTGCCTTCGATAGTTATCGGTATTGTTGCTTACTTCTGGCTGGTAAAGCCATTGGGTGGTTTCTCCGGTATATCGGGCAGTGTGGCGTTGGCTATCATGATGCTGCCGATCATTGTGCGCTCAACTGAAGAAACATTATTGCTGTTGCCCGATTCATTGCGGGAAGCGGCCTTTGCGCTGGGTATGCCATTTCACAGGGTGATACTTAAAGTGATCATCCCTTGTGGCATCAGCGGTATCCTCTCCGGCGTGATGCTTTCTGTGGCGAGGATCGCAGGCGAAACTGCCCCGCTGCTTTTCACCGCTTTCGGCAACCCTTATTTATCTACCAACATATTTAAGCCCATGCAGACATTGCCGCTGCTGATCTTTAACTATGCCACCAGCCCTTATAACGACTGGCACGACCTGGCATGGGGGGCATCCTGCATATTGCTGATATGGGTACTGTTACTGAATATATTCACCAAGCTGATAACAAGAAAATGGAAAGTACAATTGTAAAAGCGATCAATTACAATGCCTATTTCGGAGATAACCATGTTTGCAAAAATGTGAACATAGAGATACCCCGAAATACGACGATCGCGGTGATGGGCCCTTCGGGCTGTGGAAAAACGACTTTCCTGCGCGGCATCAACCGCATGCACGAGCTGATACCCAATGCTACTGCGAAGGGACAGATCATGCTGAACAATGAAGACGTAATGGAGATGCACCCGATATTTGTGCGCCTCAAAATAGGCATGGTGTTTCAAAGGCCAAACCCATTCCCGAACCTGAGCATCTACGATAACGTAATAGCCGGTTATAAGCTGAATGGTATAAAACTGCCTAAGGCTGAAAAGGATAAAATAGTAGAAGAGTCACTGACCCGTGTAGCCCTATGGAAAGAAGTAAAGGACTCACTGACCAAGAAAGGCTCATTCCTATCCGGTGGGCAGCAGCAGCGCCTGTGCATAGCACGCGCGGTGGCTATGGAGCCTGAGGTGCTGTTGTTTGACGAGCCTACATCGGCGCTGGACCCTATCTCTACTTCTACAGTCGAAGAACTGTTTCATGAGCTGAAGAAGAATTACACGCTCATCATCGTGACGCACAATATGCAGCAGGCAGCGCGTGTGAGCGATAAGACAGCATTCTTTTATATGGGCGAGCTGGTGGAGTATGACGATACAAAGCAGATGTTCACTAACCCAAGCGATATAAGGACGCAGAATTATATTACGGGCAGGTTTAGTTAGTCTTTCTATGGAACTAACGTAGTTGGGTGAGTACTGCGGGTGTAGATCCCTCCTGCGTCGGGAAGAAAGTGTTTGGAAGGGAAGCCATTACTAATTAAATAACGATTAAAATTTTTAGAATGACACAGTTAGAGAATGAGATACAGTCGGTGAAGGTGGAAGTGGTGAGCATGTGGAACCTGGTGGAATCTCAATTGCAAAAGGCACGCACCGCGCTGGTGAACTTTGACCGCGACCTGGCCCGTGAAGTGGTGCTGAAAGAAAAGCGGGTGAATGCTTTTGAGCTGAAGCTGGACCGGGACTGCGAAGACGTTTTCGCGCTGTACTGCCCGGTGGCCATAGATCTGCGTTTCCTGCTGGCTGTATTGAAGATCAATAACAACCTGGAGCGCATAGGCGATATAGCCGAGGGCATTTGTAAGTACATCATAGAAGCAGTGAATGATTTTGACCAGACCGTATTTGCAAAGACGGAGATGATCAAAATGTTTGATGACTCGATAAAGATACTGGCTGATACCCGGTTGGCATTTGAGCGGGAAGATACCATACTGGCACGCAGCATCTTTAAGAAAGATGAAGTGCTGGATAAGATCAATAACAATGCCATAGCCAGGGTGAGCGAATGTATACGCGAAGACATCAATGTGATGAATGATGCGCTGTTTGTGCTGTCTATCATACGCAAGGTGGAGCGCGTGGGTGACCAGGCAAAGAATATAGCTGAGGAGATCATCTTTTACATAGAGGCAAAGGTGCTGAAGCACCAGGAAGAATCTACAGGAAAGAATTAGAAACCTTTACCGATAAAACCTTATGAAACGCCGGTATATTGAGTGTGTTAATTACATGGCGTTTATATAAGAGCCCCGGAGCGATCCGGGGTTTCTTTTTATAAAAAAAGAAGGCGCCTTGTGTGGCACCTTCTTTGGTAACGGTTATTGCTATGATTATTAATTCATGTCAAATGAGCAGCCCGTGGTAAGCGATACATCGAGCTGGTGAGGCAAATAGATGGTGCCTGTGCCGCTGTAGTATGTAGAGCCGAACGACTGCATAGGAATGGTGATCGTACGCCCTGCTGTGGATAGTATCCCATAAACAGTATGGCCTGAATTAGCAAAATTGCTGAACCAGAGTTTATTGCTCACCGAAGCATCGGCATAAACACTATCGGCATAATTTGCACTGCCACAAAAGAGTATGCAATTATTGTACTTGCCGAGATAGCTTGTAGGGTGTGCTAATATCTTCAGATTGAAAGTGTACGATGTTTTCTCCCCTGAGGCTGCTGTAGCTGTTACGGTAACAGGGTATGAACCCGGTGTGGCTCCTGTAGCAGAGCTATCATACAATACCAGGTAAGTGCTGAAATTAAGGGTAGCCTGAACTTTGCCATGTGGTATCCATCAGCACACCTGCCGGCAAAGCGGAAACAGACAAAGAAACAGCTTGCTGTGCCGAGTCTACATATTGCACCGTGAGGTATAACGATGTAGAAAAGGTATAATTATTGACCATAGTGAGGTCTGTTATACCATTGACAATAAAAGCAGCCTTTGGCTGTATAAGACTGCCGGTAGTATTATTATCAACTTTGGTACAGGAAGCAAAACCTATGATCAACAATGCGAATAACGGGATCTTTATTTTCATAAATATAGTTAGAATGATTAGATGACCTTAGTTATTCCATAGTGAAGCTGCAGCTACTGGCTGAACCTACAGTGACAGACAGGTTCATAAAATGGCTGTATGCGTTGCCGGAACCACTGTAGGTAACACCTCCCACAGTTTGCGTTGGTATGGTCATTACCTCAGTACGGCAACTGTAAGTGCCATACACCAGGTGGCCTGAATTTTCGAAATTGGTGAACCATACTTTGTTGATCACATTAGCATCTGCATATACACTATCGTCATAATAGCCACCACCGGTGCAGGAGGAATAGCAACTGAGGTACTTGCCCACTAACCCTGTAGTGCATGGCGGCGCTGCTTTTACTTTTAAGTTGAAGTTGTAGTTCTTTTTGCTGCCGTTCGCGCTGGTAGCAGTAAGCACCATAGGATAGGTGCCGGCAGTAGCGCCAATCTCGGTTGTATCGTAGAAGGTAAGGGTGGTATTAAAGGTAGGTATGCCGGATACGACCCAGGATGTGTCTATAGTAATGCCTGCGGGCAGCGTAGAAAGTGATAAGGTTACATTGCTTTGCGCAGAATCGGCATAACTAACGGTCAGGTACAGTTCCGTCATTGTGGTAAGGTCGTTTTGCAACGTCACGTCGCTGATGCCATTCACAAGGAAGGCAGGCTGTGCCGAACCAGTAAGGTTGGTAGTGTTGGTTGTCTTTTTACAGGCGGCGAGTGCCGTAAGCCCGATTGCTGCGATGAGCGCTACTTTTTTATAAAATGGAAGTTGGTTGTTTATTTGATGTGCGAAGCTATGTAATTTATTAGCTAATAACGTTTTATGGAGGATGAAAAACGGCGGTTCTTTCACCTAATGAATGGCACAGGCGCATTTTATTAACTGATTGTTGCTAATTTTGAGACTGCTTATGGAGATCATTAATAACAAGAGGTACTCACGCTTTGAAGTGCCTATGCCTGATGGCGAATTTGCCACGCTGGAATACAGGTGGCTGAAGGGCAGCATGGTGCTGATGCACACCGTAGTACCGGTATCGGCACGTGGCAGCGGCATTGGCTCGAAGCTGGTGAAGTATGTGTTGGACCATGCCCGCGAGCAAGGCCTGAAAGTGATCGTCTATTGCCCCTTTGTAACTGAATACATGAAGCGCCACCCGGAGTATAGTGACCTGGTGGATGCGCAGGGGAAGTGAGTTGCGAATGAGTCTTGTAACTTTGTACTATACAATAAGACATATGCCCGCAAAGCACAAAATTGCTAAAAAATCTATCTCATCTTTGAAGGAAGATGTAGTACCAGATTGGCAAAAGAAGAGGTTCGTAAACGTGTAGAGGAAATAGAGAAAGATCTCGCTATACTTATTGATGAGGCAGTGGTATTTGATATGCTTGGGAAGGATGACGACAAATAATTCCCCTTAAATATCAAATAATATTAGCGAGCCGTTCGGCTAAAGC
>CAIVKT010000403.1 GCA_903906615.1 uncultured Bacteroidota bacterium
GCTTTGTGCAGAGTTTGAAGGATTCAATACAACTGATTGTAAAGATTGTTTTATAGTTTTTGATGCTGAAAAAAGTAAGATGACCGAGTTTAAATCTGAAAAGGAATATGCTCAGTACGCTATCAATAATAAGTTGCCGTTAAGAGTTGATTTTAAAGAGTTTGACGATATTTATAATGATTACTGGGACGGTTGGAAGTTTTGGCTGTAGGTATAGCCGTTTTATCCGTTTTAATTGAAAACAAAATGAAATTATGAGCGCTAAAAAAATAAAAGTAGGCAACATTACTTGCGGGGCAGATGAGCTGTTCCTGATCTCCGGTCCATGTGTGATCGAGGAAGAATCTATTATGATGAAGACGGCTGAAAAGCTGAAGGAAGTGAGCGCAAAGCTCAATATCCCGATCATCTACAAATCTTCTTTCCAGAAAGATAACCGCAGCAGCCTGAAATACTATGATGGCCCGGGTTTGGAAAAGGGCCTGAAGATACTGGCTAAAGTAAAAGAGCAATTCGGCTTTACCTTGCTCACAGACATCCATTACCCCGACCAGGCCGCAGCGGCAGGCGAGGTGTGTGATATATTGCAGATACCCGCTTACCTGTGTATGCAATCTACTCTTATGGTGGCTGCCGCTAAAACGGGTAAGGTGATCAACATAAAGCATGGCCAGTTCCTTGCTCCCGAGAATATGAAGCACCCGGTAGCTAAATGCGAAGAAGCCGGCAACAGCAACATCATACTCACAGAACGTGGCTATACTATGGGCTATAACGACCTGGTTGTGGACCCACGCAGCTTTTATCATTTAGGCCAGATAGGCTACCCGGTAGTGTTTGATATTACCCATTCTATCCGTAAATATGGCATTCCGAGCGCAGATGCCAAGGGCGGCGCGCGCGAGTTCCTGCCGGTACTCAGCAAGGCAGGTGTAGCAGCAGGTGTAGATGGTATATTCATAGAAACGCACCCCGACCCTGCAAAAGCCCTTTGCGACGCAGCCAGCCAGTTGAGTGTTTATGATCTCGAGGAATTTTTGAAACCCTTGATAGAATTACATGCTATTGAGGTGAAATATAGGGGGTAATTTCTGGACTACTTGTTTATCCCTATACTTTATATAGTTTTGTAGCTAAATGTGAGGGATAAAAGTGATGAAAATCTCCGATTCAGATAATATGAAAGATAATTCAATGCATTTTTCGTTGGACGAGGATAAATTGAAGCACTTGCCAGTTGCTGAGTGGGTATTAAAACTATCGGAGGGTGAAGCGGAGTATGTTGAACCTAGCAGTCATAAAAAAATGAATGAAGAGTATTTTGAAAGCAAAAGAAAAAAACAATAATTGTTCTAATAAAATATCGTAAACAACGTAAAATGGAGTTATACTTAGATTCGGCAAACCTCAAGGAAATCGAAGAAGGTTTTAAATTAGGCTTCCTGGATGGCTTGACCACCACGCCTACTTTCATGCAGCGCGAAGGCATTGCAGATATAGACGGCATGATCGTGAAACTGTCTAAAATGGTGCCTGTGCTACAGATAGAAGCGCTGGGCAACACCGCGGAAGATGTGGTTAAAGAAGCCCGCCGCCAGCTGGACCTGGGCCTTGACCCTAAGCGTACTGTCTTTAAGATACCCGTATCGCTGGAAGGTGTGCGTGCGTGCAAATTGTTGCGCAACGAAGGCCTGCTGGTGAATGTGCATCTCGTATATACTTTGCAGCAGGCTTATATGGCAATGCACGCAGGCGCATCTTATGTGTGTCCGCTGGTAGGCCGCCTGCAAGACCAGGGCCACGACGCTCTTGCGCTGGTTGAGCAATGCGTAGAGGCAGTACATCATTATGGTTATGATACCAAGATCATGTTCAGCTCAGTGCGCCATGCCGAACACGTGCGTAATGCCATCAACATAGGCGTGCATACTATTACTGTTCCATTGAAAGTGCTGAAAGGCCTTACCGAAAATAACTTTACAACTGTAGGTACTGAGCAGTTCCTTTCTGATACCCGCCTGATGACCGTGCGTGTGAAGGAAGCGCTGAACGGAACTAACCCATTGGTGACTGCTGATACCAACATGAAGGACGCTATCGTAAAGATGACAGAATTTGGTTTTGGCTGTATCACTGTGGTGAACACCGATGGCAGCCTGAAGGGAGTATTCACAGATGGCGACCTGAGGCGCTTGTTGCAGAAAGACGGCACAAGCATCCTGGATAAAACCATTGGCAGCATGGAGTACAAAACGCCGATCAGCATAGATGGTGGCGCATTGCTCAATGAGGCTGAAGCGATCTTTAAGAAAATGAATGTAGATACCATACTGGTTACCGACAACGGCAAGCCCGCAGGTATGCTGGATATACAAGACATGAAAAGGTATTAATAGTGGGCATGGTTGATCACGATCATATCAGAAGCATCTTCAAAGGCAGGCTCCTTACGGAGCCTGCTGCTATTGAGGAGAAACTGTTCCGGGTAAAAGCATTCGTGTTTGACTGGGACGGGGTTTTTAATGATGGCGTTAAAGATGCCGCTGGGTCCAGTCCCTTTAATGAGATCAATTCGATGGGTACTAATATGCTCCGGTTCAATCACTTTCTGCGCAAGGGGCACAATCCAATAGTTGCAATCATTTCAGGTGAGCATAATAAGGCTGCGCATACATTTGCCCGGCGGGAACATTTTCATGCTGTGTACTCGGGTATCGGCCATAAAAAAGATGCGTTGCAGCACTTGTGTGCAGCACATCATATTCAACCGCACGAAGTTGCTTTTTTCTTTGACGATGTGCTTGATCTTTCCATGGCAGAGCAGTGCGGCCTTCGTATGATGATGGGCAGGGAATGCAATCCGTTGCTGACAAACCTTGCAGCAAAGAATGGCCTGGCTGATTATATCACTGCTGCCGATGGAGGCAACTATGGACTGCGCGAGGCAATAGAATTGCTGCTTGGGCTGAGCGGCAAATTTGATGATACTATTATGCAACGCATGCATTATACAGCGCATTACCAGGAATACATTAAAGAGCGGAACACTCCATCAACTTTATTTTATACCTCATCCGATTCTAAAATCATAGAACAGCAAGTAGCATGATAGCAGGTATTATTCCCGCCAGGTATGGCTCTACCCGTTTTCCGGGCAAGTCGCTGATAGATATACGAGGCAAAAGCATGATACAGCGTGTGTATGAGCAGGCCGCTAAAAGCAGCGCCCTGCAGGCGCTGGTAGTAGCTACAGATGATGAGCGGATATTGCAGCACGTACGCTCCTTTGGCGGCGAAGCGGTAATGACAGCCGCGCACCATCCCAGCGGCACAGACAGGTGCTGGGATGCGTTGCAACAAATAACAGGCGACCATCAATACGTGATCAATATACAGGGTGATGAGCCGTTTATAGACCCTGCGCAGATAGATGAGTTGGCTGCGATACTAAAGACCGGCGATGTGGAACTCGCCACGCAAATGATACCCGTACACACACACGAAGAATTGTTTGATAAGGGCGAAGTGAAAATAGTGCTCAATGATAGATCGGAAGAGCACACGTCTGAACTCCAGTCA
>CAIVKT010000404.1 GCA_903906615.1 uncultured Bacteroidota bacterium
CAATGGATACCTGCGCGGCATAAGGATAGACTCGGTGCGGACAACGGGCGATACTACTATTTACTATCCTAATCATACTCCAAGGGGGCCCTATTCGGCTACAGGCAGCATGGTTTCACTGAATGCTAATGGAGGCAGTTGGCTGGGCAAGAGGGTGCTGCAAAAAAGTGACGGCACATTTATATTCGATAGCTACTGGAATGATTCTGTGGTCATCAAATCAAGGGCCAATATTGGCGATAGCTGGGTGTTTTATAAAGATACCAGCATCCTTTACTACAAAGCCACGCTTATTGCAAAGGATACGCTTACGGTGTTGTCTGCATTAGATTCCGTGGAAACGATCATGATCAATGCTTATAATGGCACAGGTATTGTTACCTCAGATCCCTTAGATAGCTTTACCATTATACTGAGCAAGAACCATGGTTTTGTGCAAGTATTGGACCTGTATACATTTCCCTATCACAAGGCTGATTCTGTTTACAGGCCCGGGATGGATTTTTTCTTAGACAGGTCTACCTGCAATTATAGTAATATCAATACAGCCGCAGGTACAGCTCCGAATAGCAGCGCCACTATCTTCACCCTCACCGATTTTGTTAGCCCCAACGATCAGCAACTGCACAACTGGAACGTGAACGATATTATTGGCAGCTATCATTCTTTCACCGCCTATCCGTACACCGGTAGTTATACTTACACCAATTACTTCTCGGATACGGTTACCAACAAAGTGATAGCAGGCCATGCGGCCACTTATACTGTTGCGGGCATAGCTTACACCTGCAGCGATATTTCTGATCCCTGCGAATTGATCATTATCCCGAGCGCATATACTTTTTACGATACCGTTTATACTATCGCTGATACCGGCTTCATACCTGAGGAAAACCTGGTTGCCCCCAATTATGTTTTTTATTTTCCCGGCGATACCAGCCAATGCGTCACTGGCCCCGAGTACATAACTACGCCTGCATACTATTCTGTTGGCAGCACACGGCCTATAAGACACTACACTTATAAGCCGGGGATAGGGCAGTTATACAATCAGTTCTCTTATGCCGATCGCTTGCTGCTGGAATGGAACGGCCTTAGCTATACGTACCTCAATGGCAATGCCTGTGGCGTGGCAGACCCTGCGGGTGTGAATAATACCCGGTTGGCAAACAATACGATAACTTTATTTCCTGATCCCGCCACTACATTGTTAACCATATCGGCCACTGATAAAATAAATAACATCATTATCACCAACCTCTTAGGCCAAACAGTATATAGTCATCTATATGCTGCCGAACAAGTGCAGGTAGATGTAGCCTCGCTTCCTTCAGGTACCTACTTTGTAAAGGTAAATGGCTGCGAAGTGCGGAGATTTGTAAAGCAGTAAAAGATATTTTCTGATCTAACTTACTGTTAATCAATATGCTGCTGTTTATTTGGTGTTATATTGTATATACCCTTTGTTTTGTATGCACAGATGCACTAATTTGGTTCTATTATTCCATCTCTTAACCACTAAATTATTTTCATGAAAAAGATCTTCTTTATTCTTGCGCTTGCTCCTTTTGCCGTTAATGCACAGGATCATCATGATGCCCCGCATAAGGATATGCACCATCCTGCGCCGACGCACCATCGTCACCATCGTGCCGCGCACCACAATGCGCCTGTGCATCACGGTAATGATCACCAGGGCAACAACGATCATCAGAACGACCACAGAAATGATGGTCATAAATAAATACATAATTCTATGATCAATTAAAAAGGGGGCCCGCATATGTGGGTCCCCTTTTTTGCGTAAAGCAATACGTTCCTAAAACTTACTTTACAAATCAGCCTCATCCATCCAATTCTGGTTTCGGAAGCCAATCCAACTGTATTAATGTGAAAATCAAAGATTTATGGATATTTCAACTAGTTGAGTATTTTTGGCCTGTATTCTTCCGGGGATCATTCGTCAAGGTAAAGACACTAATTTAATGAGACACAATAATCATGTATGGAACTTCTCCACGGTAGGTGGGGTAAAAAGGGTGAACCTCGAAACCGCAGGCGACCTGGAACACCTGGGCCAGCTCGATCCTAAACTATGGACTGCGCTCAGTTGCCCCGTCAATGACCTGGAGATAGACAATAAGACCCTCGGGCTTATTGATGCCGATAAAGATGGCCAGATACGTGTGCCGGAAGTGATCGCTGCCGTAGATTGGGTATGCAG
>CAIVKT010000405.1 GCA_903906615.1 uncultured Bacteroidota bacterium
ATTTGCTGCACGAAACAAATGATATTGCGCCCAATGAAGCAATGACAGCGATTGGGAAAAGTTTTTTCATAAAATGTTGTTTTGTTTTAGTTCGCCGCAAAAGTAAAAATTCTTCTGAAATAGTACATGCTAAAAAGCCACCATAACTGGTGGCTTTTAGTGTGAAAAATGTTGATTACCCGAGGATTATAAATGGCAGGTAGTACCACCGGGCAGGCTATTATTTGCCTGGTCCTGGTAATTATTACAACTGTTTTTAGCATCTGTGTAGGTGGCATTATCTATGCTGTGGGTCTCATCTGTGGAGCCGGTGCCTACTACCGTAGTGCAGGTGCAGGTATAGTTCTTTTTGCAAGACGTAAAAGTGAGCGAAAAACCTGCAAGGACTATCAATACTATTGTTTTTATCGTTTTCATGGTTTTGGTTTTAAGTTCCATAATACAGTAGTGAAATATTGTGCCATCAGGCCACATGAAATGTGAATAACTTTTAACAGGCAGTTACAGGAAAACCAGTATTTTTGGAATAAGATACAGTAATTAAATAATAATAAATATAATCCGGTGGGGTTGATGTTCAGGGGAGCGAAGGTGGATTGTATGAATTTTGGAATATTTTTTGCTAATTAGTGTAGGTTCCTTATCTTTGCATTCCTCTTTTTGGGGGGTACCAGTGTGCGCAAAATTATTTTGACCATTTTTTGTTTATACAATTGACCTGTGAAGGATAGGCTACGCCTGTCTTCCGGGGTTTTATTGTTTGTTAAAAAAGGAGATCATTCTTACTATGGCTATAACGCAAAAAAAGAACGCTTCCGGCAGGTTTAACTTTGGAAAGTTACATGACGCAGCGGCAACGCCCGACCTGCTGGCCATCCAGCTACAGTCGTTCCAGGATTTCTTCCAGCTCGAAACTACGCCCGATAAGCGTAACAATGAAGGCCTGTTCCGGGTGTTCAAAGAGAATTTCCCGATCACGGACACGCGCAACATCTTTGTGCTTGAATTTCTGGATTATTTTATTGACCCGCCACGCTACACTATCGAAGAGTGTATGGAGCGCGGCCTTACGTACTCTGTACCGTTGAAAGCAAAGCTGAAGCTGAGTTGTAACGATGAAGAGCACGTAGACTTTGAAACGATCGTTCAGGATGTGTTCCTGGGCAATATCCCCTATATGACACCCCGTGGCACATTTGTGATCAACGGAGCTGAGCGTGTGGTGGTATCGCAGTTGCACCGTTCACCCGGCGTATTCTTTGGCCAAAGCGTTCACCCGAATGGCACCAAGATATACAGCGCCCGTGTGATACCTTTCAAGGGCGCATGGATGGAGTTCGCTACAGACATTAATAATGTAATGTATGCGTATATTGACCGTAAGAAAAAGTTCCCCGTTACTACGCTGCTCCGTGCCATAGGGTATGAAACAGATAAGGACATCCTGGAGCTCTTCGGTATGGCTGATGAAGTGAAGGTGGATAAGAAGACCCTTGCCCCCCACATAGGCCGCCGCCTGGCAGCCCGTGTACTGCGCAGTTGGACGGAAGACTTCGTAGATGAGGACACCGGTGAAGTAGTGACCATCGAGCGTAATGAAATAGTGCTGGACCGCGACAGCGTGCTGGACGAAGACAACGCTGCTATGGTACAGGAAATGGGCATCAAAACCGTATTCCTGCAAAAAGAAGAAGTAAGCGGAGATTTCTCCATTATATATAATACCCTGAACAAGGATACTTCCAACTCAGAACTGGAAGCGGTACAGCACATCTATCGCCAGTTGCGCGGATCTGATGCACCGGATGATGAAACAGCACGTGGCATCATTGAAAAATTGTTCTTCAGCGATAAGCGTTATGACCTGGGTGAAGTAGGCCGTTACAAGATCAACCGCAAGCTTGGCCTGGACATCAACCTGACCACCAAGGTATTGAGCAAGGAAGATATTATCTCGATCATTAAGTACCTCGTACGTCTTACCAATGGTAAAGCGGAAATAGATGATATTGACCACCTGAGCAACCGTCGTGTACGCACCGTGGGCGAGCAGTTGTTCGCACAGTTTGGTGTGGGCCTGGCGCGTATGTCGCGTACCATCCGCGAGCGTATGAACGTTCGTGACAATGAAGTGTTCACGCCGATCGACCTGATCAACGCGCGTACGCTTTCTTCGGTTATCAATTCATTCTTTGGCACTTCGCAGTTATCACAGTTCCTCGATCAGACGAATCCATTGTCTGAGGTTACCCACAAGCGCCGTATATCGGCACTTGGCCCGGGCGGCCTTAGCCGTGAGCGTGCAGGCTTTGAGGTGCGTGACGTACATTACAGCCACTACGGCCGCCTGTGTACTATCGAAACACCGGAAGGACCAAACATCGGCCTGATATCCACACTTTGTGTGCATGCGCAGATCAATGACATGGGCTTCATCGAAACACCTTACCACAAAGTAAAGGATGGCAAAGTGGATCTGAAGAACTACAGGTTCCTGAGTGCGGAAGAAGAAGATCTTGCCAAGATCGCCCAGGCGAATGTGCCTATGGATGAGAAAGGCAACTTCCTTGAAGATAAGATCAAATCGCGCCAGACGGGTGACTTCCCGATCCTTGATCCGGGAGAAGTTGAATTCATGGATGTGGCTCCGAACCAGATCGTTGGTTTGAGCGCATCGCTGATCCCCTTCCTGGAGCATGATGATGCCAACCGTGCGCTGATGGGATCGAACATGCAACGCCAGGCTGTGCCGCTGATCATTCCACAGGTGCCTATAGTAGGTACGGGCCTGGAAGGTAAGGCTGCGCGCGATGCACGTATCCAGATACATGCAGAAGGCAATGGGGTAGTAGAATATGTGGATGCAGACCATATCCATGTGCGCTATGACCGCGGCGAAACTGCTCGCCTTGTATCATTTGATGACGACCTTAAAATATATACACTTACCAAGTACAAGAAGACGAACCAAAGCACGAGCATGACACTTCGCCCGAGTGTGCGCAAAGGCCAGAAGGTGAAGGAAGGCGACTTCCTGACCGAGGGCTACGCAACACAGGATGGTGAGCTGGCGCTGGGCCGTAACCTGAAAGTGGCATTCATGCCATGGAAAGGATACAACTTCGAGGATGCGATAGTGATCAATGAAAAAGTAGTACGCGACGACTGGTTCACATCTGTGCATATAGATGAGTATGAGCTGGAAGTGCGTGATACAAAGCTGGGCGAAGAAGAGCTGACGGCAGATATCCCGAACGTATCAGAAGAAGCCACCAAGGATCTTGATGAGCATGGTATCATACGCATAGGCGCGCATGTAGGCGAAGGCGATATACTGATCGGTAAGATCACTCCTAAGGGTGAAACTGATCCAACGCCGGAAGAAAAACTGCTGCGTGCGATATTTGGTGATAAAGCAGGTGATGCAAAGGATGCTTCCCTGAAAGCGCCAAGTGGCACAGAAGGCATCGTTATAAGCAAGCAACTGTTCCAGCGTGCTAAGAAAGACAAGAACTCGAAGGTGCGTGAAAAAACTGCACTGGAGAAAATAGATAAGGTACACGAGAAGAACCTGGAAGACCTGAAAGGATTCCTGTTTGAGAAATTGCAGATACTGCTTAAGGATAAAGCATCAGCGGGCATCACCAACAACTTTGGTGAAACTGTACTGACCAAGGGCGGTAAATTCAATTCTAAAACATTGGGCTCTATCGATTACCAGAATGTGAACCCACTGGGCTGGACAGGTACTAAGGAAACTGATGACCTGATCAACCAACTGCTGCATAATTACAACATCAAATTCAATGAAGAGCTGGGCCGCTACAAGCGTGAAAAGTTCAACCTGAGCATTGGTGATGAATTGCCGGCAGGCGTGTTGAAACTTGCCAAAGTATATCTTGCCAGCAAGCGTAAGCTAAAGGTAGGTGATAAGATGGCGGGCCGCCACGGCAACAAGGGTATCGTAGCCAAGATAGTGCGCGAAGAAGATATGCCATTCCTGGAAGACGGCACACCGGTTGATGTGGTGCTGAACCCCCTTGGTGTACCATCGCGTATGAACCTCGGACAGATATATGAGACCATCCTCGGATGGGCAGGTGAGAAGCTGGGTATGAAGTTTGCAACGCCGATCTTTGATGGTGCCTCTGTTGAAGAAATAGAGAACCTGATCACTAAGGCTGAGCTTCCTGACTTCGGACATACGTACCTGTATGACGGTGAAACAGGAGAGCGTTTCCACCAGAAGGCAACCGTGGGTATCATCTACATCATCAAACTCCATCACATGGTAGATGACAAGATGCACGCACGTTCTATCGGGCCATACAGTCTTATTACACAGCAGCCGCTGGGTGGTAAAGCACAGTTCGGTGGACAGCGTTTCGGTGAAATGGAAGTTTGGGCGCTTGAAGCATATGGCGCATCGAACATACTCCAGGAGCTGCTGACACTGAAATCGGATGACATTGTAGGTCGCGCTAAAACTTACGAAGCGATAGTGAAGGGCGACAACGTGCCTAAGGCAGGTATACCGGAATCGTTCAACGTACTCGTAAATGAGCTTCGTGGCCTCGGTCTGGAATTGAAATTTGAATAGTAGATAGTCTAAAGTCAATTGTAGATAGCCGAAAGCTGCTGCGATTGACTTTAGTTATAGCTTTCTACTTTTTACTTACGACTTTATACTAAAAAACATGGCAATAAAGAAAGATAATCGTCCACGGCCGGGATTCAGCAAGATCACCATTAGCCTTGCATCTCCTGATGTGATACTTGACCGTTCTTACGGAGAAGTACTCAAGCCTGAAACTATAAATTACCGTACTTACAAGCCCGAGCGCGACGGCTTGTTCTGCGAAAAAATATTCGGGCCTGTAAAGGACTACGAATGTTATTGCGGCAAGTACAAACGTATCCGTTACAAAGGCATCGTATGCGACCGCTGCGGTGTGGAAGTAACAGAAAAGAAAGTGCGCCGTGAGCGCCTTGGGCACATCAAACTGGTGGTGCCTATAGTGCATATATGGTACTTCAAGAGCCTGCCGAATAAGATAGGCTACCTGCTGGGCGTGAGCTCCAAGAAAATGGAGAGCATCGTTTACTACGAGCGTTATGTAGTGATCGCAGCGGGCGAAGCAGAGGACCTGATACGTACCAAGCTGAACCTGAAGGATTCAGAAAGCACGCACCAGCAGCTGCTTACAGAAGATGAATACCTGGAGATACTGGATAGCTTACCCAAGGAAAACCAGTACCTGCCTGATGAAGACCCTAACAAGTTCATCTCCAAGATGGGCGCTGAAGCAGTGCATATGCTGCTCGCACGCATCGACCTGGATAAATTGTCTTACGATCTGCGCAACGCAGCCGCGAATGAAACATCGCAGCAGCGTAAGCAGGAGGCCCTGAAACGCCTGAGCGTTGTAGAAGCCTTCCGTGATGCCAATACTCGTATCGAGAACCGCCTGGAGTGGATGGTGATGCAATACATACCGGTTATACCGCCCGAGCTGCGCCCGTTGGTGCCGCTGGATGGTGGCCGTTTTGCGTCATCAGATCTGAATGATCTTTATCGCCGCGTGATCATCCGTAACAACCGCCTGAAACGCCTGATAGAAATTAAGGCGCCTGAGGTGATCTTACGTAATGAAAAACGTATGCTGCAGGAAGCGGTGGATTCATTGTTTGATAACAGCCGCAAATCCAATGCCGTTAAAGCAGAAGGTGGCCGCGCGTTGAAATCACTGAGCGATGTACTGAAAGGCAAGCAAGGACGTTTCCGCCAGAACCTTTTGGGTAAACGCGTGGATTACTCCGGCCGTTCGGTTATCGTGGTAGGCCCTGAAATGAAATTGCATGAGTGTGGCCTGCCAAAGGATATGGCCGCTGAATTGTTCAAACCATTCATCATCCGCAAGCTCATAGAAAGGGGCATAGTAAAAACAGTGAAGAGCGCGAAGAAGCTCGTAGAGCGCAAGGAAGCAGTAGTATGGGACATCCTGGAAAATGTACTGAAGGGACACCCGATCATGCTGAACCGCGCCCCAACGCTTCACCGTCTTTCTATACAGGCATTCCAGCCTAAGCTGATCGAAGGAAAGGCGATACAGCTGCACCCACTCGTATGTTCAGCGTTCAATGCGGATTTCGATGGTGACCAGATGGCCGTTCACGTTCCGCTGAGCAATGGCGCTATTACAGAAGCACAGTTGCTGATGCTGGCATCGCACAACATCCTTAACCCGCAGAATGGTACGCCTATTACCCTGCCTTCACAGGACATGGTACTCGGATTGTATTACATCTCTAAGGGCAAGAAATCAACTCCTGAAGAAAAAGTAAAGGGCGAGAATAAAGTTTATTACAGCGCAGAAGAAGTGATCATAGCACATAACGAAGGCCACGCCGACCTCCATGCCTGGATCAAGGTAAGGGCAAGCGTGCGCCAGCCTGATGGCTCGCTGAAAATCCAGCTCATCGAGACTACCGTTGGCCGTGTAATGTTCAACCAATTTGTGCCTAAGGAAAATGGCTTTGTGAACGCACTGCTGACCAAGAAATCCCTGAGGGAGATCATTGGTTCGATATTGAAGAACACGAACATACCTAAGACGGTTGCCTTCCTTGATGATATCAAAACATTAGGGTTCCGCACAGCGTTCAGGGGTGGTCTTTCGTTCAACATCAGGGACCTTACCGTACCTGATATTAAAGAGCAACTGGTGGCAGCAGCGCAGGTGGAAGTGGATGAGATCATGGAGAATTACAACATGGGCCTCATCACGAACAACGAGCGCTACAACCAGGTGATCGATGTATGGTCTCGCGTGGATACACGTGTGACTGAAACACTGATCCGTGAAATGGCAGCAGACAAGCAGGGTTTCAACTCTGTGTACATGATGCTTGACTCCGGTGCGCGTGGTTCTAAACAACAGGTAAAGCAGCTTGCAGGCCTTCGCGGACTGATGGCTAAGCCCCGTCGTAGCGGATCATCCGGCTCGGAGATCATTGAAAACCCGATCCTTTCTAACTTTAAGGTAGGATTGAGTGTATTGGAGTACTTTATCTCTACGCACGGTGCGCGTAAAGGTCTGGCGGATACTGCCCTTAAAACGGCGGATGCCGGTTACCTCACCCGCCGCCTGGTAGACGTGGCGCAGGACGTTGTGATCAACGGCGAAGACTGTGGCACACTGCGTGGTATAGCTACATCTGCACTGAAAGACAACGAAGAAATAGTAGAGCCTTTATATGACCGTATCCTGGGCCGTACCTCATTGCATAATGTGTACGATCCGATCACTGATGAGCTGCTGGTTAGCGCCGGCGAAGAGCTTACAGAAGATGTGGCACAGCGCATAGAAGACAGCCCTATAGATACCGTAGAGATACGCTCGGTGCTTACCTGCGAAAGCCGCAGGGGCGTATGCGCCAAGTGCTATGGCAAGAATCTGGCTACCGGGTATATGACGCAGAAGGGTGATGCCGTAGGTATCATAGCTGCGCAGTCTATCGGTGAGCCGGGTACACAGCTTACCTTGCGTACCTTCCACGTGGGTGGTGTTGCGGGTTCTTCTGCTATCGAATCGCAGTTGGTAGCTCGTTTTGATGGTACGATACAATTTGACGGCCTGCGTACTACCAAGTACAAAGACGCAGAAGGCGAAGACCAGATCGTGACCATTGGCCGTACCGGTGAGGTGAGAATAGTTGACACCTCTAACGATCGCCTCATGATCACTAACAACATACCTTATGGTTCGTTGCTTAGAGTGGCAAATGGCAAGAAGGTTTCCAAAGGCGATGTGATTTGCACATGGGATCCGTTCAATGCCGTTATCATTTCTGAGATCACGGGTAAGGTTCGTTTTGATAACGTTATAGAAGGTATCACTTATCGCGAAGAGGCTGACGAGCAAACTGGTCACCGCGAGAAGGTTGTAATAGAAACAAAAGATAAGACCAAGATACCGGGTATCTACATCGATGGTGCTAAAGAGCAGAAGATGTACAACTTACCTGTAGGTTCGCATATCATTGTTAATCCTGATGATTCCGTTAATAACGGTCATGTACTCGTGAAGATTCCACGTGTCATGGGTCGTAGCCGCGATATCACGGGTGGTCTGCCACGCGTTACCGAGTTGTTCGAAGCACGTAACCCAAGTAACCCTGCTGTTGTTGCAGAAATAGATGGTGTTGTAGGCTTTGG